>CANRBW010000006.1 GCA_947628975.1 uncultured Oscillospiraceae bacterium
CCAAGGGCCGGGACGTGTTCGGCGTGGGCAAGAGCCACAACATCAACCGGGCCTCCCTGCGGGCCATCCTCTGCGCCATCAACCGCAGTCTCCTGGCCTGACCGGGGACGCGCCGGAAGCGACCACCACCACAGCCCGGCAAAGCGCCGTGGCCGCCCCCTCGAGGGCGGCCACGGCGCGTTTTACTCCTCCTCCAGGCCCAGGCGGCGCAGGGAGGAGCGGTAGGTGTTCACCATGAGCATGGCGCGGGTCATGGGGCCCACCCCGCCGGGCACCGGGGTGAGATAGCCCGCCCTGGGCGCGACGCTGGCCACGTCCACGTCCCCGCAGAGCTTGCCCTGGGCGTCCCGGTTCATGGCCACGTCGACGACCACCGCGCCCTCCTTCACCATCTCCCCGGTCACCAGGCCCACCTTCCCCACGGCGGACACCAGAATGTCCGCCGCGGCGCACTTTTGGGCCAGGTCCGGGGTCCTGGAGTGGCAGATCGTCACCGTGCCGTTCTCCGCCAGCAGGAGCATGGCCATGGGCTTGCCCACGATGTTGGACCGGCCCAGCACCACGCAGGTCTTCCCCGCCGGGTGGACGCCGTACTCGTGGAGCAGCGCCATCACCCCGCCGGGGGTACAGGGGACAAAGCCCCCCTTCTGCCCGGTGTAGAGCCGGCCCACGTTCACCGGGTGGAAGCAGTCCACGTCCTTGTCGGGGCGGATGGCGTCCAGCAGGGCGGTGGCGTCCAGCCCGCCGGGCAGGGGGAGCTGGACCAGGATGCCGTCTATGTCCTCCCGGCCGTTGAGCTGATCGATCAGAGCCAGCAGCTCCTCCTGGGAAACCCCCGCGGGCATGGTGTACTCTTCGCTGTAAAAGCCACAGGCTTCACAGTCCCGGCGCTTGCCGTTGACGTAGGTGCGGCTGGCCGGGTCGTCCCCCACCAGAATCACCGCCAGGCCGGGTCTTCTGGGAAGGTCTTTTGCTTTACAGGCAAGGTCGTTCTTGATTTTGGCCGCCAGGGCCTTTCCGTCCAGCGTGATCACGGTTCCTCCTCCTTTGTCCCCATGTCCGGGTTTGCGTTCTGTGCCTCCGGCGGGCGCTTTTTCCCCGCCAACCGGTAGATCAGCACCCCCATCGCCACCAGGGCGGACGCCCAGGCCAGCACCTGGCTCACCCGCAGGGGCGCGCCTCCCACCGTCCAGTGGAAGAGGGGCAGGTAGTCCCGCCGCAGGCCCTCGATCCAGCCCCGGCCGACGCCGTACCAGGCCAGGTAGGTGAGGAACATCTGCCCCTCGAACCGCCGCCAGCCCTTTTTGACGATCCAGATCATAAGTACCAGCCCCACCAGGTTCCACAGGCTCTCGTAGAGGAAGGTGGGGTGGACCTCCTGATAGCCCAGAAGGGCCCCCGTGTTGCTGTCGAAGACCCGCTCCACCCCCATGCGCCATGGCAGGGTGGTCTCATAGCCGAAGGCCTCCACATTGACGAAGTTGCCCCAGCGGCCCACCGCCTGGCCGATGAGCAGGCCGAAGGCCCCCAGGTCCAGGTAGGGCCCGATCCGCTCCTTCCGGACCTTGCAGAAGACCACCACCGTCAGCACCGCGGCGATGATCCCGCCGTAGATGGCCAGGCCCCCGTCCCAGATGCGGACGGTGGCGGCCCAGTCCACCCCGCCGGAGTCGGTGCGGAACTCCCCGGTGTTCCGGCTCAGGGCGGTGATCACATAGTAGGCCCTGGCCCCCAGGATGGCAAGGGGTACGGCGCAGAGGAGCATATCGATCAGGCTGTCGGCGGTCACGCCGAATTTCGGGGCCCGGCGGCAACAGAACCACACCGCCAGCAGAAAGCCCAGGGCGATGATGATGCCGTACCAGTAGATGGGGTGGCCGAACAGGCGGAAGGCCACTCGGTTCAGGTGGAACTCCAGCCCCAGGCCTGGAAAGGTCACGGTGTTCATCGTCCGCCCTCCTTCGGGGTGATGACGGCCAGGGCACAGCGCTCCGGGGTGAGGCACCGGGCGAAGAACTCTTGCACCTCCTGGGGCCGGATGGTCCGGAACACCTCCGGGAAGGTCAGGTAGTCCATGCCGTCAAAGTATCCCTGGGCCAGCTCCACCGCCGTGTTCTCAAAGGAGTTGAGCTGGCTGACCATGCCGCCGTAGGCGGCCTTTTTGCACCGCTCGAACCACGCCGGGTCGAAGCCCTCGCTCCCCAGGCGGCGGCACTGGTCCAGCACCGCGTCCCGCACCGCGGCGGGGTCCCGGCTCTCCCCGCCCAGGGCCAGGAAGGCGCAGCCTGGGTAGTCCTCGTAGCCGCAGGAGAAGGCCCGGTTGACCAGACCCTGGCCGTAGAGCCGGTTGTAGAGCGGGCTGGCGTCCCCGGCCAGCAGGTCGGCGGCCAGGGCCCCCACCAGCTGGTCCCGGAGCCGCTGGGCCCCGTCCTGGGGCACGGGGAGCTTGAAGCCCACCTGGAAGAGGGGGGTGGAGACCTCCATGGAGCGGCTGGTCTCATGCCGGACGGCGTCCGACCCCTCCTCCCCGCCGTAGTCCCGGCGGGGGGCGGGTCCCCCCTGCCCGGTCACCACCTGGCGGGCGATCTCCAGCACCCCCTGGGGGTCCACGTCCCCCACCACGGTGAGGACCATGTTGGCGGGGGTGTAGAACGCCCGGTGACAGGCGTAGAGGGTCTGGTCGGTGATGTGGGAGATGGACTCCTGGGTCCCGGCGATGTGGGTGCGGACGGGGTGGTGGGCGTAGAGACAGCCCAGCAGGTCGTAGAAGACCTCGGTCTCCGCCTCGTCGTCCCCCATGGCGATCTCCTGGCCGATGATGCCCTGCTCCTTGGCCACGCTCTCGGGGGTGAACCAGGGCTCGGTGACAAAGCCCAGCAGGGTCCGCAGGTTCTCCTCAAAGCCCTGGGTGCACTGGAAGAAGTACCCCGTGATGCCGAAGGCGGTGAAGGCGTTGGGGTCGGCGCCGTTGGCGGCCATGAGCTGGAGGGCGTTGCCGTCCTTGGTGTCAAAGAGCTTGTGCTCCAGGAAGTGGGCCACCCCCGCCGGGGTGTCCCACCAGCCCTCCCCGGCGTCGAAGCGCGTATCCAGCCCCCCGTACCGGGTGGCGAAGAAGGCGAACTGCTTGCCGTAGCCGGGGCGCTTGTCCACGATGACGCGCAGGCCGTTGTCCAGACTGCCCTGGAAAATGTCCATCCCCAGCTTTTCGTAGCGGGTCTCACGCACGGTCCTCATCCCCCTTCCCCATCAGCCGATAGACCGTATCCAGCTCGATCCCCTGGGCGATCCGGACCACCTCCTGGGCGGTGACCGACTCCACCCGCCGGGCGGTCTCCTCCGGGCCGCCGTCCCAGACCCCGGTGACGGCGGCGGTGAGGTAGAACTGCTCCAGCCGGCTGCGGCTGTCCAGGGCGCTCTTGAAGGAGTGGATCACCGCCTGCTTGGCGCTTTTCAGCTCCTCGTCGGTAAAGGCCCCGGCCCGGACCGCCTCCAGCTGGGTGAGGATCTCCTCCTGGGCCTGGTCCATGCGGTCGAACTCCACCCCGGAGGACACCGCGCAGAGGCTCTTGACCGGGTCGGTGGAGGCGCTGGCGTAATAGCAGAGGGAGAGCTTCTCCCGCACGTTGAGGAAGAGCTTGGAGGTGGCGGTGCCGCCGTAGAGGGCGTTGAAGACCAGCAGAGCCGGGTAGTCCTCCCGGCCGATCCGGGCCCCGCCGGCGCGAAAGCCCATGCACAGCTTCCCCTGGGTCACGTCCAGGCGGTCCACCACCGTCCGGACCGGCCCCTGGGGGCGGTCCACCACGGCACAGCGCAGGGCGGCGGGCGTCCGCTCCCCCCGCCGGGCGCGCAGGCCCTCCACCAGCGGGGCGAGCACCTGCCGGACCCGCTGGAGGTCGGCGCTGCCGCAGTAGTGGAGCTCCACCTGGGCGGAGGCCAACAGCTCCTGATACGCCTCCCAGGCGCTCTGGGGGGTGAGGGCCGCCGCCTCCTCCTCCGCGCCGTAGCGGTCCACGCCGTAGGCCTCCGTCCGGCACATCTCCTGGATCAGCCGGAGAGTGGCGTATTGCCGCTTGTCGTTCATCTGGGCCCGGATGGCCAGGAGCAGGTTGTCCCGCTCCCCGTCCACATAGTCGGGGCGGAAGATCCCCTCCTGGGTGGCGGGCTCCAACAGCAGCTGGGCCAGCAGGCCCGCCGCCGGCTCCAGCACCGACTCCCCTTCCAGGGTGTAGGGGTCGTCCAGAAAGCTGCCGATGAGGCCCAGACACTGGGTCTCCCCCTTGGAGCGCACCGTCGGCTCCAGCATCCCGCCGTAGAGCTCGTCCAGCCGGGCGCTGACCGCCTCCATGGTGGGCCATTCCCTACAGCCCCGGCGCAGGATAAAGGGCACGGCGGCGTTGGCCGACGCCCGGCCCCGCTCCAGCGGGGTCAGAAAGGTGGCCGAGAGAGTCGCGCTTTTGAACTTCCCGGTCCGGATGGCGGTGAGGAAGACCCCCGGCGCCAGCGGTTCGCGGATCACATCCATGGGCCAGTCTCCTTTTTTCTCCTAGAGTGGACGCGCGGTTCGCGCGGATACCATTATACAACAGTTTGTCCGGTTTGGCACCTATTATTTTTCCGCCACCGGACAAAACATAATTTCACCACCCGGAGGCCATACTGACCCACAGGTGGTGAAGCAGTACCATGAGCTTGATCGGCTGTACCAGCGATTGCCTCTATCAGAGGGACGGCTACTGCCAGCTGGAGCGGGCCATGTCCAGCGGGGAGCCCAGCGGCGAGAACCCCTGCGTCAACTATGTGCCCCGGTCACAGGATGGCGGCCAGCGCCTCCCGGATGTTCCGCACCCGGATGAGCTGTAGCCCCTCCGGCTGGGTCAGCCGGCCGTGCTCCCTGGCGGGGACAAGGCACTTGGTAAAGCCCAGGCGGCGGATCTCCGCCAGCCGCTGGGACAGGGAGTTGACGCTCCTCAGCTCCCCGGTGAGGCCCACCTCCCCCACCGCGGCCAGGTCGCCGGGGACGTTTTTGTCCCGGAAGCTGGAGGCCAGGGCGATCACGGCGGCCAGGTCCGCCGCCGGCTCCCCCACCCAGAGTCCGCCGATGACGTTGAGGTAGGCGTCGCACCCGCTGAGCATCAGCCCGCCCCGCTTCTCCAGCACCGCCAGCAGCAGGGCGGAGCGGTTGTAGTCAAAGCCGTTGCTGGTACGCCGGGCGTTGGCGTAGCCGCTGGGGACCACCAGGGCCTGGATCTCCGCCAGCACCGGCCGGGCCCCCTCCATCACGCAGGTGACGCAGGTGCCGGGGGTGTCCTGGGGCCGGCCGGAGAGCAGGGCCTCGGAGGGGTTGGGGACCTCGGTGAGCCCCTCGTCCCCCATCTCGAACACGCCGATCTCGTTGGTGGCGCCGAAGCGGTTCTTGGCCGCCCGCAAAATGCGGTGGGACATATGGGCCTCCCCCTCGAAGTAAAGGACGCAGTCCACCATGTGCTCCAGCACCTTGGGCCCCGCCAGGGACCCCTCCTTGTTGATGTGGCCGATGACGAAGACGGTGATCCCCTGGCCCTTGGCCAGCTGCATCAGGGCCATGGTGCACTCCTTCACCTGGGCCACGCTGCCGGGGGAGGCGGCGGAGTCGCCGTGGTACATGGTCTGGATGGAGTCCACGATGAGCACGTCCGGCCTCAGCTCGTTCACCGACTCCAGCACGTCCTCCAGGTCGGTCTCGCTGAGGAGGTAGAGCCCCTCTCCCCGCACCTTCAGCCGCTCCGCCCGGAGCTTGATCTGCCGCTGGGACTCCTCCCCGGATACATAGAGGACGTTGGCGAAGCGGCACAGGCTGTCGCAGATCTGGAGCATGAGGGTGGACTTGCCGATGCCGGGGGCGCCGCCCACCAGCACCAGAGAGCCCCGCACCGCGCCGCCGCCCAGCACCCGGTCCAGCTCCCCCATGCCGGTGGGGAAGCGCAGCTCGTCGGTGGTCTCCACCTCCCCGATGGGCCGGGGGCGGTTCACGCCGCCGGGGCGCTCCCGCCGCGGGGCGGAGGGGGACCGCTTCCCCGCGGCCTCGGCGGGCTGCTCCACCACGGTGTTCCAGGCGCCGCAGGCGGGGCACTGGCCCTGCCACTTGGGGGTCTCATTCCCACACTGGGTGCAGTAGAAGACCCGTTTCGTCTTGGGGGGCATGGGGGGTCGCTCCTTCCTCGTTGGTATATTGCAGATAGGACCCGGCGATGACGGCGGCCAGGGCGGTCTGGTAGGACGGGTCCTTCAGCCGGGCCAGCTCCTCCGGGTTGGACAGAAATCCGCACTCCACCAGGATGGCCGGGCAGGCGATGTGGTTCATCAGGTACACGTCGTGGGCGATGGGCTTCTCCGCCCGGCGGTTCTCCGGCTCCAGACAGGTCCGCAGGTTGTCCTGGGTCCGCTTGGCCCAGGGCTGGCCCAAGGGGCCGTTGGCGTAGAAGACCTGGGCCCCGTGGTATTGGGCCTGGGGGAAGGAGTTCTGGTGGATGCTGATCACCCTGGGGTCGGCCAGGGCGCCGATGGCGGCCACCCGGTTGTGGAGGTCGCTGACCTTCTTCTGGCGGATGGTCTGGGCGTCGGGGCTGTGGAGGGAGACGTCCCGGTCCCGCAGCAGCAGGGTCTCCCGCCCCCAAAAGGTGAGGATGGCGTCCAGCCGCTGGGCGACCGCCAGGTTGACCCCGCTCTCCGCCGTGCCGTCGGCGGCCACCGCGCCCCCGTCCTCCCCGCCGTGGCCGGGGTCGATGACCACCACCGTCCCCGCCGGAGCGGCGGTGGGGGCGGCCGCCGGGCGGCGGAGCAGGACAAAGCCCAGCAGGGCCAGCAGGGCCAGGGCCCCGAGTGACAAAATTTTCCAGAACCCGCTTTTGGTCAATTCCCTCGCCTCCCCGCCTCCATGGTATGAAAGGGGGGCGGGAACTAGACTATTCCAGATTATAGCACAGCCTGTCCCCCTTGCCTAGCCGTTTCGTCAAAAAATCCGGCGGCATAGAATGTCCTGGCGGAGGCGTGAGCCTCCGCGGAGAGAGGAGGAATGTCTGTGTATCCCAAGCCCGACAAGCCGGTGGAGGACATGGAGCCCACCTGCCCCGATACCAACGGCGCCATGCCCTCCTGCGCCCCGCTGGCCGTCCCCTATGTGCCTTTCCAGCGGAGGGGCGCGCAGAAGTACGACCACAGCGCGGCGCTGGAAAACGGCACCCTGTTCCCCGGGCTCAACCTGCCCTTCAAGCTCAAGGCCAAGGCCGCCAACGTGCCCATGACCCCCCTGGGGGAGCTCCAGGCCCTGGAGTTCGTGCTGGTGGAGCTGGGCCTGTATCTGGACACCCACGCCGACGACGCCCAGGCCATGGAGCTCTACCGCCAGTACGCCGCCCTGGAGAAGGAGGGCCGGGCCCGCTACGAGCAGATGTACGGCCCCGTCACCCAGCCGGCGGCCGCCCAGTCCAAGACCTGGAGCTGGCTGAGCGACCCCTGGCCCTGGAACTACCAGGAAGGAGGGGACAAATAAGTGTTCATCTATGAAAAGAAGCTCCAGTACCCCGTCCACATCCGAAACACCAACCCCAAGCTGGCCAACATCATCATCAGCCAGTACGGCGGCCCCGACGGCGAGCTGGGCGCCTCCCTGCGCTACCTGTCCCAGCGCTACGCCATGCCCTACCCGGAGCTGAAGGGCCTGTTGACCGACATCGGCACGGAGGAACTTGGGCACCTCGAAATGATCGGCGCCATCGTCCACCAGCTCACCCGGAAGCTCACCGACGAGCAGATCCGGACCGCCGGGTTCGACACCTACTTCGTGGACCGCACCACCGGCGTCTACCCCACCGCCGCCTCCGGCTTCCCCTACTCCGCCGCCTCCATGGCGGTGAAGGGGGACGTGATCGCCGACCTCACCGAGGACCTGGCGGCCGAGCAGAAGGCGCGGGTGACCTACGACAACATCCTGCGCCTGTCCGACGACCCCGACGTCAACGACGTCATCCGCTTCCTCCGCGAGCGGGAAGTGGTCCACTTCCAGCGCTTCGGCGATGGGAAGCGTACAAGAGGTAGCGAAAAAGAACTGCTGACAAAGCCCGGGGGCCGCCTCACGCGGTCCCCGGGCTGCTTTGTCGGCGTCAGACCTTCCGCAACAAAAACGCCATATAGAGCGGCAAGGTCAGGATCTGCCCCGCCCTGCCCACATTGTAGTCGCCCAGCTTGATCGCGCTGCTGACATGGTATTTTTCAGGATGGTTCAAAATCGTTTTCGTGCTTTTGACATTCCCGGTGGCGGCCTTGACCTCCACCAGTGTGCACTCACCCTGGTAGCGGGTCACAAAATCCACCTCCAGGCCGCTGTCCTTGTGGAAGTAGTAGAGCTTGCGGCCCATCTTGGTAAAAATATCCGCGATCAGGTTTTCAAAGATGGCGCCCTTGTAGCCGTACAGGTTCCCCTGGAGGATGTCATACTGGGTGCCATCCTCCAGCATACTGACAAACAGGCCGCAGTCCTGCATATAGACCTTGAAGACATCCTTTTCCGCGTTGCCGTCCAGGGGCAGCTCGGTGATGGAGAGGTTGTAGCACCGTGTGACGATCCCGGCGTCCTCGATCCACTGCAGGCTCCCCGCGTATTTGGAGGCGGTAGAGCCCTTCTTGACAACAGAATATTGGAACTTCTTGTTCTCCTTGCTCAGCTGTTTGGGAATGGACTGAAAGCACTCCTTGATGCGGGATTTGTCCCTTTTTTCGGCATACTTCACCATGTCGTCCTCGTAGGAGTGCACAATGTCCCTCTGGATCCGCAGTACCTCATCCATCCGCTTGGTATCCACAAAGGTCTGGACCACGTCCGGCATACCGCCGACCACCGTGTATTGCAAGAGGAGCTGCCTCATGCGGTTGTGCAACGCCTCCGGGACGGGCGTCTCCTCTTCCAAGCTCTTTTTCAGCGTATCCACGACCGAGTCCTTCACGCCGTTGGCCCACAGGAATTCCTCAAAGTCCAGCGGGTACATCTCGATCACCGTCTCCGAGCCCACCGGGATCGACTTCGGCTCCTTCCCATACCCCTTGACGCCCAGCAGAGAGCCGGTGCCGATCACATCATACCGCCCATCCTTGTGGAAAAATTTCAGAGCGGTCCTGGCCTCGGGGCAGTCCTGGATCTCGTCCAGGATCAGGACGGTCTCGCCGGGGACGAACACAGCCTGGTCCCCCAGCAGAGCGGACAACAGCATCACAATGTTGTCAATCTCCAGGGAGCCGGAAAACACAGATGCGTAATCCGGGTTCTCAAAAAAGTTGAGGTACACCACATTTTTGTAGTTTTTCTTTGCGAAATCCAGAACAGAAAAGGTCTTTCCGCACTGGCGGCAGCCCTTTACGATCAAAGGCTTGTGGTTCTTAGCGCCCTTCCACTCCGCCAACCACCGCTCGATCTTCCGCCTCAACATACCTTATCCCACTCCCCCTGTCATTTGCTTTATCATACACGAAACAAACAGTTTTTTCAAGGGAGATTTTAAGCTAGGCAGAAACTTTTTCAAGCGACTTTTTACAGTAAGTTTCAGCTTTTCCAAACAACAAATGGTCGCCAACAGGCGTCGGCCTCGCGACCACTCCCCCGTAGCCGCACTTGTGACTGCATCAGACTTTAAGAATTTCTTACTATGAGTTTTTCCATCACGGCTGCTCCATGTTCATTCCAACGTATCTATTGTTTTTATTTTCCCTTTGAATCAAGGTATGTCAAATACTGCCTATATTTTTTGAGCATCATGTTCTTCGCATATTGCTCCATATAGGCATAGTCAGGTTGGCCTTGTTCATCAACGGGCAGGAGAATTTTTTGCCGTCCCATCCGTTGGCCGTTAAATTTGTAGCCATAAGTGTACTTTATCTTTTGCTGTAAAATGACTGTTTTCAGAAACAACAATATATATTTATTGTCAGCGTAATTTTTCAAATGGAATCTCTTTACATCGTCAGAAAACACACATTCATAGCCATGATAAAAAGTTTCGACAACACTCCCATTGTAGTTTACACCCAAGACGTTTTTGTCAAGAGAGGAATTTGCGGTTGCGATCCAATTCGTAATTCCATTATTTGAATCGGTTGCCCCAATAAACGGTATGCCGCCCTGATCCATATCAGCTTTTGTCCATCTCTTTCCCGCGCTGATAGTAAAAATATCACGAATGTTAAATACTCTCCATTCTGCTGTATCAGAGGGGAGTACCCCCCCCCCCCCGTTTGTGCAATTTTACTAATAAATTCCCTGTATTTCTGTATAAGTTGCTCTTCACGCTCTTTGCAGTATTCTTCCATAAAATCCAAGTCCGGATTGCCATCGGCATCCACAGGGAGGACTATTTTTTCTCTCGATATTCTCCTGTCATTAATTTCCCGATTAAAGTTATATTTTTGTGATAATCTACTTGTCAAGGTAGCAATAAACAGATAATGGTACTTGTTATAGCGACTATTCTTCAAATGTGTAACATGGTCACTTGCCACGAAGTAGAACGGCTCATAAAAACTTGAGCCAACACTTCCACTGTTGGCTAGGCTCAAGCATTTTGAAAATATCCTCACTCTTTTTGTATTTGAAACAAAATTATCAACGCCGTTGCTCATTGCCGATGAGGATACATAGGGTACTTTGCCCGGCATATGGTCCTCTGATTTTAATCGTTTTCCTCTTTGAATTGTAGGAAACAACTCCGTCAAGAAAAATGGCTTCCATTCTCTGTCGTTTAAGTTAAGCATTGGTATCCTCCTTGAACAGGTATGCGCAGATTTTTTCTTGGCTGCGATGAGAAACATTTAGTGTCTCTTTATCAACTAAAACAGGAATATCTTTGCATTCCTTAAGAATAAAATCCTCAATTTTACCATCTGAATAGTTTGAATACTTTGCTTCCTCGTGTGTATGATAAGTCACTTGTCGGGGATCACCAACCATGAGCATATCGGAAGTTATTTTCAGCAACCGCTTGATTATTTCGAGATCATAGCCCGCTAAGTCTTGAATCTCGTCAATAAAGATATGCTGAAAAATCCTACTAATCCTATCAATCACTTTTCCGCTAGAAAGCTCATCCGCTTTGCAGACAAATTTGGCTATTTTATCTGAATAGATATGTGGCTTTGCCCTTTCGTTTAAGAATTCTGAATATTTTTCCTCCACCGCTAAAATGTCGCCATCATTGTCGGTTACTACCGCAACTTTTATTTGCAACTTATCGGCAAGTTCAAGAAAACGCAAAAACGAAGTACCTACCGATATAACATCCACCTGATCTTGAATAGGCAGTTTCCCATTGTGGGTATCCATATAGGCTTTTTGGACAACTAGCTCATCCGAATCACCCTCAACCAAAATTGCTCTTTTACATAGGATTAGCCTCAAAGTATCATACCCGGCAATTTTACTAAAGAATTCAGCCGATGACAGCTCCGTTATTCTTGTAATTGTGTGATTGTTTAGTAATAACAAGTTACTTAATCCAAGCTTATTAGCAACAAAACTACTATGTGTTGAAACAATAATCTGTTTTCCGGCGTATTTGCTTTGAATAGAGAAAATAAGTTGATTAAGTTTTGAAAAAGAAAGGTGGCTTTCAGGCTCTTCCAGTAAAATAATTTGCGCGCTTTGAGCTTGCTTATGAGTAAGAGCCAATTCTGTTTTTAAAATGCATTGTGCACCTTTCCCTAAATATCCAAAAGGAATTTCGTCCAGTTGTGTTACAAGGCTGGTTTCCCATGCATTTTTAGTCCCCAAATCTACACTCAGAGAAACAGTCCCCTCAGCAAGTGTTGACTCATCAGATATTCGCCTGTTAATTGCCTGTATAGAAGGATCTCCAATAAATGTGCTTTTCATTTTTCTGTGTGCCTGAGCAACCGATGCGATTTCTTCGGGTGAAAGAAGGTCTCTCACAATTCTAGAAATATATACATCAGATCCATTTTGATATCTATAACTTGAAGAATCTATTAATGCAGACTTGATTGGAATACTTCTTATAGTAATCCCTTCTTTACGAGCAAAGGATATCCATGAAACATCATAATACTCAATTGGAAGGCTCAACAGACTCTTCTCTGCAATCAACTTGCTGTACTCATCATTGAATTTTTCGTTATATGCAATTTCAAAGCGCATTCCTTCGGCCGAAACTTTCTCTGAGTTCCCATTGCCCTCAAATTCAGGATTAATTGATCCGTCAAAATAGATTTCAATCATTATTGCTGGTGGCGCTATAGGTGTTCCAGCGTTGATGGATGCAATATATTCTTCTACAACCCGATTGTTAAACAAGTATTGCGCCAACTCATTTCGTATACTCTTCCCGCAATAAAGCCCTGTTAATGCAACATGAATTGCTTCCAAAATGGTAGATTTTCCAGTTTCATTGTTTCCAACAAGAATGTTCAACCCGCTATTAAGGTCAATCACAAATTCGCCATAAAAACATTTGAAATTTTGAATTTTTACCTTCTGAATAGCCATCTAAAATACCTCCAGTACGCCCAGTTACACTGTCTAGCAAAAGAGTGCTCTCCTACTTAGTTACCAACATTATACCATATTTTGACCGTGTTGCCTACTTTTTTTATTTTACTCGCCACAATTCAGGCCAATCACATCTGATCTAAACCGGTTAATTTTCCTTTTCGCCTCTTGCCAGCTGCCCCATTGCCCGCTGTTGAAGTGTTGGCGCAGTTTGCGGAGGGCGGTGGTCAGGGCTTTTTGGGCTCCGCTGGGGCCGATTGTCGTTCAGGTGGAGGGCCAGTTCCTCCAGGGTCATACCGCCCGCCGTATCCGCTCCCAGGCCGAAATAGTGCCGCACCAGGGTCTGCTCCCTGACCGTCAGAACGGTCTCGACCAGCCGGGCGATGTGCTCAGACAACAGCCGCCTTTCGTAGACGCTCTCCGGGTCGCCGTACTCAGAGGGCGTCTTTTTTTGTTCCTCCAGCGGCGCGTATGTGAGCAGTGCCTCCCCCTGGGCCAACAGCGCGCGGACCGCAGAGGGAGAGAGGCCCAGCTTCGCCGCCGCCAGCGCCTCCGCCTGTTCCCGGCTCCACTCCGCGGGCGCCCGGGCAGCCCAATACCGCGCCGCCCGGATCTGCCGAAGGCGGGAAGCCGGCACGGATACAACGGCCCCCAGGCTCGCTGCGCAGTCCCCCATGGCCTGTCGGACGGCGTGGCCCGCGAAGCTCATCAGCTTCACATTCCGCCCTGCGTCAAATCTGGCGGCCGCTTGCAGTAGGGCGATGTCCCCTCCTGCACCAGGTCGTCCAGCAGATTGGAAAGGCCGTACCGCGCCTGGATCGCCCCGGCCCACCGGGTCAATAAGCCCTGATTTTGGGCGAGAAGTTCAGCGGACGCATCCCGGTCGCCCCGCTGAAGGGCCGCCGCCAATTCCTCGTTGCTCCTGGGCATCCGCCGCCACCTCCTTACGGCCTCTTCTGGACCACCGCGTAGAGGTGGTCCGTCTCCATGTCCTTCACGTACCGCTCCTGGGCGTACCGCTTGTCCAGCAGTGCCCGGTCCCGGTATTTTTCCGCCTGGAGGATCGCCGCCTCCCGCACCTCGTGGGAGATCTTCCCCCTCTGCTCATGCTTGCGGATGGTGTTGGTCCTGGTGCGGAAAAGCTGGTAGATCGGGTGCTCCTCGTTGCTTTCACTCAAGTGGCGCAGGGCCCCCTTCTCCCGGCAGGTCAGGTCCGGGCGCTCCGGGTCCCTGCCGTCACAATACTTCGGCCTGTGGCCGTTGACGGTGAGGAAAAATCTCCCGCAGTTCAGGCACCGGCTGGGCGCATGACCGTGGTGGAGACCGTTGAGGAGGTCAAAGCAATAAAACTCGATGGCGGTCTCAAAGCGGCTGCGGCTCACAAACACCATGTCCCGCTCCCGCTTCGGATGCCGCGCGAACACATGGGCGGAGAACAGCCGGGGCGAGACGGTGAAGGTCTCCAGATCCGCCAGAGGCAGACCCACCATCTCCGCCCAGCAGTCCTGGCTGTTGAAGCAGTCGTGGACGGCCACGGCAAAGCTGTCCTCCTTCCGCTTTTTTAGTCTGGTCAGGTAGTGACTGACGAAGTAATCGCAGGCCCAGCCGTAGTGGAAAATGCCAAGCGGAATACTGAAGCAGGCGGTAAGGTAGCGAAAGAAAAACCGCCGCGCCTCCGACGCGCTGTCCATCAACTGGTCCAGGGCTTTCTCGTGGAAGATCGTCCCGAGCACCTCGTCCTCCGCCCCCCTGTCCAGGAGAGAGTAGGGCGGAAAGTGCCAGAGGTCGTCCAGCAGAGCGGCGATCTGTCTCCGGGCCTGGGGCAGCAGGGCGCGAAAATTTTCGCGCTCCGCCTTGCCAAACGCCTCGGCCAGATAGGAGATCGCCCCGGCCTTATCAACGAGCGAGCGCATGGTCTCAAGCTCCATATTCAGCACCTGTGTGGCAAAATACCCGGCGGGATAGGAAACGCCGTTGAAAAACACCTCGTCCTGCCAGGTGTCCACCGTCAGGTGGAGCAGGTTGTTGTTTTGAAATGTCCCCATGGGCATGATCGTGTCCCCCTGTCCCGCGACTATTTTTCCTCTGTCTTGCGACACTCTCATTTCGCGCCAAATGAGAGAAAGTTCCAGTGAGAGGGTAAAACCTCATCTTGAAATTTGGAGGGACAAGACATAAGGCACGGACTGAAGCTGATCTCCATGGGGGCATCCAGGCGGAGGAGGTCCGCTGGCTGTGGTATCCCTACCTCCCCCGGGGAAAGATCACCATGGTCCAGGGGGACCCCGGCGAGGGCAAGACCACCTTCGCCCTGGCGGTGGTCGCCCTGCTCACCACGGGGCGGCCCATGCCGGGCGGCGCTCCCCTGCCGCCCGGGAACGTCATCTACCAGACGGCGGAGGACGGGCTGGCCGACACCATCAAGCCCCGGCTCGCCGCGCTCGGCGTCGACTGCGGCAGGGTGCTGGTCATCGACGAGAGCGAGAAGGAGCTGACCATGGGCGACCAGCGGCTGGAGCGGGCCATCCGCGAAACAGGCGCCGGCCTCGTCGTCCTGGACCCGCTCCAGGCGTACCTGGGCGACGGGGTGGATATGCACCGGGCCAACGAGGTGCGGCCCATCTTCAAGCGGCTGGGACAGATGGCGGAGGCCACCGGCTGCGCCGTCGTCCTCATCGGGCACATGAACAAAATGCAGGGAGCCAAGTCCGCGTACCGTGGGCTTAGCTCCATCGACTTCCGGGCGGCGGCCCGGAGCGTTTTGCTGGTGGGACGCTCCAGGGACGACCCGGAGCGGTGCGTGGTCGTTCACGACAAGAGCAGTCTCGCCCCGGAGGGCCCCTCCATCCTGTTCCGTCTCACTCCCGACCACGGCTTCGCCTGGGACGGCTTCTGCGATACCAGCGCGGATGAGTTGCTGTCCGGCAGGGACGGCGGCGTCTCCAAAACAAGGCAGGCGGAGATACTGCTGCGGGACGCGCTGGAGGGCGGGCCGCTCTCCTCCGAGGAGTTGCTGTCCCGCTCCTCCGCCCTGGGCGTCTCGGAGCGGACGCTGAAACTCGCCAAGCAGAACCTTGGCGTGACGGCCTTTCGCCAGGGCGATCGCTGGTACGCGCGGCTGCCGCAAGAGGGTAAGGGGGTAATGTCTTAAAGGCCTTGCCCGGTTGCCCTCTTTAGAACGCTCCAACGGGGCCCCCGCAAAGCCGTGAGGCTTTGTGGGGAGAGGAAGAAGGAACTCGCGGATATGGAGTTTTCGCCGCAAGGCGGAAACGGAATGGAGCGGGTTTCTTCTGACGAGGGCAAGCATAGCCTCCGGCTATACGCCGGACGCGTTTCGGGGCGCCGCCCCGTGCCCCAGCCCCTGCGGGGGGAAAACAGAACAGGAGGAAGAAATATGCCAAGAGCGAAGATCAAGACCGCTATCGTCACCCTGCGGATGCCGCCCCGCACCAAAGAGACGCCCCGGAATGAATGAGCTTTCAGCCGATTAGGCCGGAAGCGAATGATATGGAGGGGGTGTCGACGAGATGGCGACCTTCACTACGATCAAGAACGCCACCCAGTCCGGCGGCGCCATGTGCGGTGCCCTGCGCTACGTCCAGCGGCGGGACAAGACCCTGTGGGAGGGGCGCCAACTGGTCACCGGCTGGAACTGCGTGGCCCAGTCTGCCTATGACGAGATGATAACCACCAAGCGGCGGCACAGCAAAACCGACGGTCGGATGTTCTACCAGTTTGTCCAGTCCTTCCATCCGGAGGAGAACGTGACCCCAGCGGAAGTTCACGCCATCGGGCTGGAACTGGCCCGGCGGTTGTTCCCCGACTTCGAGGTGGTGGTCGCCACTCATGTGGACGCCGACCACCTCCACAGCCACCTTGTCGTCAACAGTGTGAGCCTGACGACCGGGCGCAAGCTCCACCAGAACGCCGCAGACCTCCAGCGGCAACGGCAAATCAGCGATGAGATCTGCGCCGCCCATGGGCTGACGGTGCTGGAGCCGCCCAAGGAGTACGCTCAGGAAAAGAAGATGCGGCCCGGCGAGTACCGCGCCGCGGCCCGTGGCGAGAGTTGGAAGTTCCGGCTCATCAACGCCATTGATCTGTGTATGAGGAGGGCTAAAACAAGGGCCGAATTCCTCTGGGAGATGGAGCGGCGGGGCTACCAGGTACGGTGGGAAGACGCGCGGAAGTACATCACCTACACCACGCCCAAGGGAAAAAAGTGCCGGGACGACCGACTGCATGAGGACAAATACCGAAAGGAGGTCATGGAACGTGAGTTCCGGATCCGAGAACAAATTATCCAACGAGGAGTTGAAGCGGAGGAACTTGCCCACAGAACCGCCGCCCCTGGCGGCCTGTCCCACGCCGGAACAGTGGACGGAGCTGGTGGGTATTCTGGCCGACCTGTACCAGGTCATAGCCCGGCAGCACAACCTCATACTGGAACAGAGCAAGACACTGGAAAATATGTCCTCGACTCTGTATGCCCTGGCGAAGCAGTTGAAGAAACCGATACAAGACCTATCCACGATTCGCTGGGAGGTGGAACAGGCTGGGAGGAAGAAAGAGCGGCGGCGTTTGCGTCTGCCCAGGATACACTTGCCGGAGTTACCCACAGTCACACTCAAGGGAGCAGCCCTCACGCTGATGGTCTTGGCGGTGTCGGGGATCCTCTTATACGCCTTGGTTACTCTCTGGAACGTGGTCAGGCCCCTATTCCAACCGCTCCCGTGACCAGCCACAGTGACCGCAAAACCCTCGCCAAAGAACGGGCCAAGAAGATCGCCCAAGGCCACAAGCCGGATGACCGCAAGGGGCAGAGTATTGATTTGAACTGACAATGGGGAGAGGGCGGCTTGTCCGTCCTCTCCTCTGTCATAGGTCGCCCCGCGCCGGGCATATACTCCGGCGGGGGCTGAAATGAGGTGAGAACGATTTTATCAAGCGCAAGAAACTACGTCGCCGAGACGCATACCGTCTCACGCCGCGGCGTCACCATCACCGTGGAGAACAGGAGGCCTGACTTGACCGGCCGGGAACGGGCCGAACAGTCCCGCCAGATCCAGTCGGGCCTCTATGATGTTTTTGTCAAGTATGAGGATAGCTTTTCCAGAGCCGCTGGGGTATGATGTACCTGTCAGCAGCTCTTTTTCTATCCAGAAGAAAGAGAGTTGAATACCATGTACGCGATTTACGCACGGCAATCGGTGGACCGGGCTGACAGCATCTCCATCGAGAGCCAGATCCAATTCTGCGAGTACGAGACGAGGGGGGAAGCCTACAAGACCTACATCGACCGGGGATACAGCGGCAAGAACACCGACCGCCCCGCCTTCCAGGAAATGATGGAGGATATGCGGGCGGGAAAGCTCAGCAAGATCATCGTCTACAAGCTGGACCGCATCAGCCGCTCCATCCTGGACTTCTCCAGCATGATGGAGACTTTGGGCAAGTACCGGGTGGAGTTCGTCTCCGCCACGGAGAAGTTCGACACTTCCTCCCCCATGGGCCGGGCCATGCTCAACATCTGCATCGTCTTCGCCCAGTTGGAGCGGGAGACCATCCAAAAGCGGGTGGCCGACGCCTACTTCGCCAGGAGCCAGAAGAGCTTTTACATGGGCGGGCGGGTGCCCTATGGCTACCGGCTGGTCCCCACCGTCATCGGCAGCGTCAAGACCGCCATGTACCAGGTCGTCCCGGAGGAGGCGGAGGTGGTGCGGCTCATGTACGAGCTCTACGCCCAGCCGGAGTGCTCCTACGGCGACATTGTCCGATACTTTCAGGAACACGGCATCACGAAAAGGGGCAGGCCCTGGGAGCGCGCCCGGCTGGCGGACGTGCTCCGCAATCCCATCTACGTCCGGGCGGATCTGGCGGTCTACGAATTCTACCAGTCCCAGGGGGCTATCATCGCCAACGACTCCTCCGACTTTATCGGCGTCAACGGCTGCTACTACTACAAGGGCAAGGACAGCGTGGGCCGCAAGCAGATGAATTTGGAAGGCAACCACCTGGTCCTGGCCCCCCACGAGGGCATCGTCCCGGCGGAGGTGTGGCTCCAGTGCCGCCGCAAGTGCCTGCGGGCCCGGCAGGTGCGGCCATATCACAAGGCCAAGAACACCTGGCTGGCGGGAAAGGTCAAGTGCGGCGTGTGCGGCTACGCCCTGGTGGACAAACGCTACACCGCCTCCAAGGCCCGATACCTCCTCTGCTCCCACCGCATGGACACGAAAGCCTGTCCGGGCCCCGGCACCATCTACACCGACGACATGGAGGAGATCGTCTACCAGGAGATGCGGAAAAAGATGGCCCAGTGGGCCACCCTCCGCCGCCAGCAGGGGCCGGCGGCAGACCCGGAGTTGACCACCCTGAGGGTGCGGCTCACCCAGGTGGAGGCCGAGATCGCCGCCCTGATGGACCGGCTGACCGCCGCCGACAACGTGATGTACCGCTACATCAGCGGCCGCGTCAGCCAGCTGGACGCCCAAAAACAGGAGCTCCAGCGGCAGATCGAGGAGCGGGGCCGCCACAGGGAACTCGACTTCCACGAGATCTCCAACCACCTGGACACCTGGGAGGCGCTGACCTTCCAGGACAAGCGGCGGGTGGTGGACCAGCTCATCCAGGTCATCCACGCCACCCACGACGCCATCCAGATCCAGTGGCGCATCTAACCCAGTTCCACCTTGTGCGCTTCGGCGAGGCGATCGCTTTGGCCAAGGAGAAGATGGATCAGAAGAACGTGTATTATGTAAACCCGGTTTTCGACCGGTAAAATGTCCCACAGACGGTCCGGGGCGGCGGGAGGTCCCGTCGGCCCGGGCCGTCGCCCTTCGTTGAGGAATGGAACTTGAGCCGGGAAATTTATCTCAAAGAATTCTCCGGTGTCACGATGGAAGAAGGCTCCAAAAACTGGACGCCATGAAGGATCATCCCCATATCGATACCCTGCGGGTCATATTTTGCGATGAGCTGGCTGCCCTATTTTCAGACGGCCTTGTCAAGTATGACGATAAGGCGCTGTCCGTCCGTGAAGAGCCTGCGCTCAAACTCCTTTACAAAAACATCGAAAAACTCCCGGAAGATCATACTTTTTCTGGGCGTTCTACTATTTTGTGGCGGGGGCCCGCGCCCCGAAAAAGCCCGGCCGGCGGGGGCGGCTGGGGCGGGATGGACCCCCTCGGCGGAGAGAGGGGAAAATTTCCACCCCTTTCGGCATGGACATTTTTCCCAGACTGTGCTACAATAGCCTTTGGACTTGTTGAAAAGCCTAGAACAGCGTTCGCTTTCCGAAGGGAGAAAGCGGGAGGAGGGTCCCGTTCCATGAACGAACTTGCGGCGCCGGACAGCGAGCTGTCCGGCTTTGTCACGGGCACGATGCTGGACAGCTTTTTGAAGATCGCCAGGGTGAACCTGCTCACCGGGGAGTACCAGTTCCTGAAGATGGAGAAGGGCCTTCAGGACGTGGACATCACCCACATCTCCAGCATCTACGCCTACATCAAAAAGCAGGTGGACGACCACATGATCCAGACCGGGTACGCCGAGGACTACCTGCGCTTTTCCGACCCGGAGTACGTCCAGAAGCGGGTCTTCTCCGGCGAACAGCGCATCGTCCAGAGCTACGCCCGGAAGACCGAGGGGGTCTACGTCTGGGTCACCTTCGGCATCGTCGCCCCGGCCAACTGCGGCCCCGACCACCCCTGGGCGGTGTTCACCTGGCGGCTGGCGGACACCGACACCACCACCATGGTGGACGCTCTGGCCACCCTGTCTGTCATCTACTACAAGATCCTGAAGGTCAACCTGACCCAGGACAGCTACGAGTGCGTGAAGGTCAACGAGTACGAGTTGAAGACCTTTGTGGAGAAGTTCTCCAGGATCTCCGACTGGTGGAGCGGCTTTGCCGAGCACGGGAACGTCTACCCCGAGGACGAGGAGGTCTACCGCCAGTTCACCGAGATGGAGTCCCTGCGGGCCCACTTCCGGGAGGACAGCGCCAAGCTCAGCTGCCGCTACCGCCGGAAGATCGGGGAGGAGTTCCGCTGGGTGCAGATGGACCTGGTGCCCAGCATCGAATACTCCGACCAGAACCAGGTGCTGATCCTCTACGTCAAGGACGTGCACGACGAGTACCTGCTGGAGCTCCAGACCAGGGAGGAACTGCTCAACAGCTACTACCGGGACGCGCTGACCATGCTGCACAACCGGCAGAAGTACAACCTGGACCTGGAACAGCTGCAAAAGGGCGAGAGCCCCACCCTCACCTGCCTCTATGTGGACGTGAACGGCCTCCACGAGCTGAACAACCGCCTGGGCCACGAGAAGGGGGACAATATGCTCTGCGCCGTGGCGGACACCCTGCGCAAATACTTCCCCGAAGAGCGGATCTACCGCATCGGCGGGGACGAGTTCGTGATGCTGAGCACCCGGCTGTCCAAGCGCAGTGTGGAGCGGATCCTCACCGAGGTGCGCGGGGACCTGGCCCAGGACAACTACGAGATCTCCACCGGGGTGGAGAGCGGGGTCCGGGAGCTGCCGGTGTATAAGATCGTGGGCGCGGCGGAGCTGGCCATGCGCGCGGACAAGGAGCAATACTACAAGAAAAACGGCAGCCAGCGCCGGAACCGCGCCCTCAACCAGGAGCTGGAGCGGATGCTCACCCAGAAGCAGGACGCGGAGGCGTTTTTGAAGATCATCTCCACCAAATTCGCCGGGGTGTACTTCGTCAACACCAAGACCGACACCCTCCGCCACATCTACATCCCCGACTACTTCCGCCAACTCCTGGAGCAGGTGGGCTACTCTTACAGCGCCGGCCTGCGGCTGTATGTGGACCGCTTCGTCAAGGGCGAGCACCAGCAGCGGTTCCTGGACGTGCTGGACTACGCCACCCTGGGCAGGCTCCTCAAGGAGAAGAAGGTGCTCCGGTTCTCCTATCAGAAGGTGGACGGCACCTGGATGGACCTGCGGATCCTGGGCACCGAGTCGCCGGAGAAGCAGGAGACCATCTGGATCTTCTCCGACCTCGACGGCAAGGAGGCCGCCCAGGCGGAGGAGGCGTCGTGACGCGGATCCTCTTTGTCTGCCACGGCAACATCTGCCGCAGCCCCATGGCGGAGTACGCCATGAAGGACCTGGTCCGGCGGGCCGGGCTGGCCGGACGGTTCCAGATCGCCTCCGCCGCCACCAGCGACGAGGAGATCGGCAACGGGGTCTATCCCCCCGCCCGGCGGGAGCTGGCCCGGCACGGCATCTCCTGCGACGGCCACGCCGCCCGGCGGCTGACGAGGGAGGACTACGGCCGCTGGGACCTGATCGTGGGGATGGACCGGGCCAACCTGCGGAACATGGAGCGGCTCTGGGGCGGCGACCCGGAGGGGAAGCTCCACCTTCTGCTGGACTTCACCTCCCGCCCCGGCGAGGTGGCCGACCCCTGGTACACCGGGGATTTCGCCTCCACCTGGCGGGACGTGGAGGAGGGCTGCGGCGGACTGCTGGACCGGCTGAGGGAGGCGGAGGCGTGAAAGAGAGACAGATCCTTCCGGGGGAGAAATACCTCCACTTCAAAAACAAGCTCTATCAGGTGCTGGCCATCGCCACCCACTCCGAGACGCTGGAGCCCATGGTGGTCTACCAGGCCCTCTACGGCGACTACGGCGTCTATGTCCGGCCCTACGCCATGTTCGCCTCGGAGGTGGACCGGGAGAAGTACCCGGAATCGGACCGGCGCTACCGCTTCACCCGCGTCCGCCTCACCCCCCAGGGGCCGGAGCCGGTGGAGGAGTGAGCCAAACCCACAGGACAATAAGGAGGAGACAGCTATGGAAAAGATCGTGCAGACCGCGGGGCGGGACGCCCTGGGGACCTTCGCCCCGGACTTCGCCCACTTCAACGACGACGTGCTGTTCGGGGAGAACTGGAACAACGGGGACATCGACCTGAAGACCCGGTGCATCGTCACCGTGGTGGCCCTCATGTCCTCCGGGATCACCGACTCCTCCCTGATCCACCACCTGGAAAACGCCAAGGCCCACGGCGTCACCCGCTCGGAGATCGCCGCCGTCGTCACCCACGCGGCCTTCTACGCCGGCTGGCCCAAGGCGTGGGCGGTGTTCCGCCTGGCCAAGGAGATCTGGGCAGACCAGGACGGGCAGTGAGCCGCGGAGGGTACGAGGAGAGAAAAGGGCGTTTGGAGTCTCTGGGAGACTTCAAACGCCCTTTCTTCTTTCCCCGGCCGGTTCAGCCGCCGAAATACTCCGCCCGGCGGGCCAGCCAGAAGTCCCGGTCGGCCTGGGTGACCGGCCGCAGGACCCGGCAGGGGTTCCCCACCGCCACCACGTGGTCGGGGATGTCCCGGGTCACCACGCTGCCTGAGCCGATGACCACGTCGCTTCCGATGGTCACGCCGGGGTTGATGACCACGTTGGCCCCCACCCAGACGCTGTCGCCGATGGTGACGGGCTTGCCGAACTCCAGCCCCTCGTTCCGCACGGCGGCGTCGATGGGGTGGGCGGCGGCGTAGATCCCCACCCGGGGGGCGAAGAGCACGTCGTCGCCAATGGTCACCGGGGCCACGTCCAGGATGACGCAGTCGAAGTTGGCGTAGAACCGCTCCCCCACCCGGATGTTGCCGCCGTAGTCACAGCGGAAGGTGGGCTCGATGTAGATCTGCTCCCCCGTCTGCCCAAAGAGCTCTTTGAGGAGCGCCCGGCGGCGCTCCCCCTCCTCCGGGCCGGTGGCGTTGTAGGCGGCGGTGAGCCGCCGGGCCCGCAGACGGGCCTCCAGCAGTTCCGGGTCGTCCGCCCGGTAGAGCTGGCCGGACAGCATTTTTTCTCTCTGCGTCAT
>CANRBW010000007.1 GCA_947628975.1 uncultured Oscillospiraceae bacterium
TTTCAGAGAAAGAGTAGGGAACGCTATGGCACAGCAACGCCGCCGAAAAACCAAACCGCGCAGAAGGGGCCGCCACTCCCGGCTCTACACCCTGCTGTCCGCCGTGCTGATCCTGGCGGCGGTGGCGGTGGCCTGCACCGTCTTCTTCCGGGTGGACACCGTGGAGGTCCAGGGCAACGCCCGCTATACCGACCAGGAGATCGTGGACGTGGCCGGGGTGGAGACGGGGGACAACCTCTTCGCCCTGCGGCCGGCCTCCATCTCCAGGGAGCTGTGCGGCCGCCTGCCCTACATCCGCTCGGTGACGGTGCGCCGGGTCCTGCCCGACACCCTGTCCATCACCGTCACCGAGGGCAAGGCGGTGGCCGCCGTGGCCCAGGAGGGGCAGTGGTGGCTGGTGGACGAGGACTGCAAGCTCCTGGAGCGGACCGCCTCCGCCGGGGGGCTGCCCACGGTGGAGGGGATCGACCCCCTGGTCCCCGCCCAGGGGACCTATCTGGCCACCGCCGGGGAGCAGAGCTACCGGGTGGAGCGGCTGAGGGAGCTGCTGGCGGCGCTGTCCGAGTGCGGTTTGCTGGACAAGCTGGGCCGGGTGGATCTGACCGAGGACTACCGGGTCACCTTCGTCTACGCCGACAACTTCACCGTCCACCTCTCCCCGGTCACCGAGGAGGGGATGAGCTATTGGCTGCGGCGGTTCGCCGCCGCCGTGGCCGACCCCAGGGTGGACGCCAACCAGCGCTATACCGTGGAGATCATGGACGAGAAGAGCCTGCACTTCGTCCAGGCGTGAAAAAACCGGGCCGGGGAGAAAAAAACGTCTTTTTTCTCTTGACCTGTGTATAGAAAAAGGATACAATAAAAGACAACGACCGCAACATATAGCCGGTTGGCCCCGGTGGGGCACACAACCGCTTGTATATCCTGTGTATATTTCTTTACTTAGGAGGGGCGCGACATGGCGTTTCAGATGGACCCGGGCGTGACCGGTATGGACGTGATCAAGGTCATCGGCGTGGGCGGCGCGGGCAACAACGTGGTCAACCGCATGGTCCGCAGTGGCGTGAAGGGCGTGGAGTTCATCGCCGTGAATACCGACCGGCAGGCCCTGGAGGTCTCCGCCGCCACCTATAAGATCCAGATCGGGGAAAAGCTCACCGGCGGGAAGGGGGCCGGGTCCGACCCCGACATGGGCCGCAAGTCCGCCGAGGAGAGCCGGGCCCAAATCAGCAAGTCCCTGGAGGGCACCGATATGGTCTTCATCACCGCCGGGATGGGCGGCGGCACCGGCACCGGGGCGGCCCCCATCGTGGCCGACATCGCCAAGGAGATGGGGATCCTCACCGTGGGGGTGGTCACCAAACCCTTCCACTTTGAGGGCACCCGCCGCATGACCCAGGCGGAGATGGGGATCGCGGAGCTGCGCACCAAGGTGGACTCCCTGGTCATCATCCCCAACGAGCGTCTGCGCTACGCCACCGACCAGAAGCTCACCTTCGCCAACGCCTTCGAGATCGCCGACGACGTGCTGCGCCAGGCGGTGCAGTCGGTGTCCGACCTCATCACCAACACCGGGTTCATCAACCTGGACTTCGCCGACGTCACCGCCGTGATGAAGGACGCGGGCATGGCCCACATGGGCGTGGGCCGGGCCGCGGGGAAGAACAAGGCGGAGGAGGCCGCCCGGATGGCGGTGTCCAGCCCCCTGCTGGAGGTGCCCATCAACGGGGCCAAGGGGGTCATCGTCAACGTCACGGGCTCGCTGGATATGGACCTGGACGAGGTCACCGTGGCGGTGGATATGGTCCGGGAGATGGCCGACCCGGACGCCCGGTTCATCTTCGGCGCCGCCTTCGACGAGAGCCTGGAGGACGAGCTGCTCATCACCGTCATCGCCACCGGCTTTGACGGGGCGGGGGGGAGCAATCCCCTGCCGGGGGACGCGCCCTTCAGCCGCAAGGGGGAGGCCGCCCCGGAGGGCCAGCAGGCCCCGGAGGCCCCCGCCGCCAAGCCCGGCGACGACGGGGACGACTTCGAGAAGGTCCTGCGGATCTTCACGCGTGGCAGCTGAGAAACACGCCCCCACACCGCAAGGAGAAAAACGGCCAGCTTTGAAGACCTCCCTCGGATCCCCCACGAAAGGTGAAAGAGCAAGAAAGTTGCCGGGAGGAGAGGACGGAGCCAGCTTTGAAGACCTCCCTCGGATCCCCCACGGAACGTGAAAGAGCAAAAAAGAGCAAAAAAGGTGCCGGGAGGAGAGGGCGGAGCCAGCTTTGAAGACCTCCCTCGGATCCCCACGAAAGGTGAAAGAGCAAGAAAGTTGCCGGGAGGAGAGGGCGGAGCCAGCTTTGAAGAGTCCTCTCGGATCCCCCACGAAAGGTGAAAGAGCAAGAAAGTTGCCGGGAGGAGAGGGCGGAGCCAGCTTTGAAGACCTCTCTCGGATCCTCTACGAAAGGTGAAAGAGCAAAAAAGGAGGGGGACTATTATGGGGAAGTTTGTCATTCGCACCACCGCCACCGGCATCAAGTTCGATTTGAAAGCGGACAACGGAGAGGTCATCGCCACCAGCGAAGTGTACAGTTCCAAGGACTCTTGCCTCAAGGGTGTGGCCAGCGTGCGCAAGCACGCCCCCGCCGCCGCCGTGGAGGACCAGACCGTGGCCGGAGAACCCTGCAAGCACCCCAAGTTTGAGATCTACACCGACAAGGCCGGGGAGTTTCGCTTCCGCCTGAAAGCCCCCAACGGCCAGATCGTGGCGGTGGGGGAGGGATACTCCAGCAAGGCCGCCTGCCTCAAGGGCGTGGCCAGCGTCCAGGCCAACGCCGCCGGCGCCCCGGTGGAGGAACTCTGAGCGAACCCCACCCCACGGGACAGACCGGCTGAAGGCCGAAACGCAAAAAGACCTACGGGGGGACCAACACGGTGAGTCCGAAACCTTCCTCCGTGGGACAGACCAGTTGAAGACAATACGCACAAAAGGATGGCGCGCGGGGCGCGCCATCCTTTTGTTGTTTTGTGGTTGGACCGGAGGTCAGGACGGATCCGGGGCTTTCGTCTCCGTCTCCGGGTCCGTTTTCGGGTCCGTGGCCCGGGTTCGGGCCTCCGAGGGGGTCGGGGAGGCGTTGGCGAAGAACCAGATCAGCTCCCCCTGCTTGTCCCCGGCCCGGCGGGGATAGCGGATCTGGAGCAGGGTGGGGTCGCCGTCGATCCGGCGGAACTGGAGGTCCAGAGAGCCCTGCTTCTCCAGGAGGGGGAGCACCGCGTCGTACTGACAGCAGGCCAGGAGACGCTGGCGGTCGTCGGGGTGGACGTGGCTCTGGACGTAGAGGGTCATGGCGCCCCGGAAGCTGTACTCCGCCTCCTTCAGCTGCGCTTCAAAGTTGGGCAGGGCGACGATGGAGCGGCAGCTGTCCTTCTGGGGATCCACGAAGTAGACCCCCCGGAGGTGGGGGACCAGATAGGACAGCAGGGTGTCCGCGTCCCGCTTGGCGGAGAGGGTCTGCTCCAGACGGGTGTTCAGGTTGCGCATCTGCCGCTCCCCGCCCTTGTGGGCGTAGAACTCCGCCTTGGCCTTGCGCATGGCCGCCTCGGCGGCGGCCACCACCGACTGGATCTGGAACTCGCCCCGGCGGCACTCCACCCCCACCGAGACGGTGTAGCCGCACTTCTCCACCGCCTCCTCCATCTTCCGGGCCTTGCGGTCCAGCTCCTCCTGGGGCATGGCGGTGACCAGCACGGCGAACTCGTCCCCGCCCAGGCGGAAGACGTCCTTTTTGTTGAAGGAGGCCAACAGCGCGTCGGCCACCGAGCGGAGCATCTCGTCCCCCGCATCGTGGCCCAGGTGGTTGTTGATCTCGTGGAGGCCGTTGACGTCGATGTACACACACCCCACCATGCCGCCCTCCATCTCGGACAACTCGTCCAGACGGGCGTGGTAGCTGGTGCGGTTCATCAGGCCGGTGAGGTCGTCCACCTGGCTGATGTAGGAGAGGGTCTGGTAGTTCTGCCGGTTCTCCGCCGCCATGGAGAAGATCATGGCGACCTGCTCCAGGGGCTCGGTGTCCACCCACAGGATGTCCGGATTCACCGCCACCAGCACGCCCATGGGCTTTTTGCCGCCCAGGGCGTCCAGCCGGACCGCCATCAGGCCCCGGATCCCCATCTCCTGGGCGGCGCGCCGGTCCTCGTCCTTCCAGAGGAAGGGGCGGGAGCTGAAAAACTGCCCGTCGGTCAGCACCGTCTCGGTGATCTGGGGGAAGAAGGACTGGAGATTGGCCCGCCTGGGGGGGACCTTGGTGGCGGAGCCGCTCAGGCTCTGGAGGAGGAGAGCGTCGTCGCCGGTGAGGCCGTAGTAGGCCACCGCGTCGGCGGTGAGGTAGTTGACGATGATCCACAGCGCCCGCTCAAAGGCACCGGGGTCCACGTGGGCCTGGAACAGGGCCTGCTGGACGTCCAGCATGTACCGCTCGCCCTGGAGCTGGAGGTTGGTGCGGGCCTGGCGGCGGCGCACGTCCCGGAAGAACCAGAACAGGAAGATGGAGAAGGAGGTCACCACCAGGGCGATGAGGAGGATGAAGAGCCAGAAGACGGTGGTGGACTGGGCGAAGGCCAGGTCCTCGTCCACCGAGAGCATGACCATCCAGTCGTCAAAGCCCACCGGGGCGTAGCAGAGGTAGTCGTTGCTGTTGGAGCTGGAGCTGCGGGTGATGGTGACGCCGCCGTGGCCGGTGCGGGCCTCGCGGAAGAACTGCTCCTTGCTGTACCCGCGGGTGAACAGATAACTCTCCATATCCCGGAGGTTGCCGGGCTTTTCGTGGTCGGGGTCGATGAGGTAGTTGCCCGTCTCACTCTCCATCAGGTAGAGCTTGGCCTTCCCGTCGTAGGCGTTCACGGGGAAGGCTTTTTCCAGCCGGTCGGAGCGGAGGACGCCGCACAGCATGGCCACGGTCTGGTCGTTCCGGCGCACCGGGACGAAGAGCCGGACGATCTGCTGGTCGGGGGCGAGCTGGTCCAGGGACCGGCGGGTGACCCCGGTGCCCTCCGCGGCCAGCTTGTCGTAGGAGAGGGTGGGGTCGTGCTGGATGCCGTGGGCGGTGTACATCGTGCCGTCGGGGAGGACGAGCTCCAGCCGGGAGAGCATGCTGATGTCGCTGAGGGTGGAGAGGAGCTGGGTGCCCCGCTCCTCCGACTCCAGACAGCGGTCGTAGATCAGGTCGGAGACCTTGTTCAGGTAGGTCTTGGCCCGGTCCACCGCCTGGAGGACCTGGTGGCCGGCGGTCTCGGTGTGCTCCTGGAGGCGGGTGGCGCAGCCCTGGCGCTCCAGACGGTAATACTGGAAGAAGAACCCCGCCAGGACCAAAGCCAGCACCACCATCAGGAGGAAGGAGGCCTGCAGCTGTCGGTCTTTTTTCGCCCTGCGCCGCTTCGGCTTGGACGCGGTCTCGGTCTTGGACTTGGTCTTCTTCACCGGACACCCACCGTCCTTTTTGGGGGATTTTCCAGGGGGACACACCATATATGGACAGTATACCAAATTCCCAGGGGTCTTGGCAATAAAAATTTGAAAATTTCCACAAAAAAATACCCCCGCCGGGCCGGGGACGGCCCGCCGGAGGGGAAAGGAACCGCCCGGAGGGGACGGCCCCGCCGGAGGGAAAAAACGAAACGCCCGGACAGGGGGACCGCGGCGCGGGGCCGGGGGATCCGTTCTGTCCGGGCGTTGTGGCGCAGTGGGAGGGATTCGAACCCTCGGACGGCTTTTGACCGTCACACGATTTCCAGTCGTGCTCGTTATGACCTCTTCGATACCACTGCAGGTCATAGGAAAGCTGCCGCGCTTCGCAACAGCGAGTGTTATTATACCCCGCTTTCCCCGTGAAGTCAAGGTATTTTTTGAATTTTCGCCCCGGAAGGGGGAAAGGGGCGGGGCGCTCTTGCCTTTCGGGGCGGGACGGGGTATAATAACCATAAGATGGCTATTATACCAAAATGCCGCCTTTGCTCCCGCTCTTCGGGCGGAACCGCGAAGGATGGCGCTTGATCCCGCACCGCCGGCGCGGGATACCACACCGCGGATAAGGGGGAACCGGGAATGGAGTACACCTACGCCCACTATGAGGAGAGCGCGGCCGCTCTGCGCCGCCGGATCGGGGAGTTTCGGCCGCGGGTGCTGATGATTTTGGGCTCCGGGCTGGGCTTTTTGGGCGATCTGGTGGAGGAGCCCGTGGCGGTGCCCTACGGGGAGATCCCCCACTTCCCCGTCTCCACCGCGCCGGGGCACCAGGGCCGGATGGTCTTCGGCCGCCTCCGGGGGGTGGAGGTGGCGGTCATGCAGGGCCGGACCCACCACTACGAGGGCTACTCCTACCAGGCGGTGGCCTACGGGGTGCGGGTGGCGCGCCTGCTGGGGGCGGAGCGGCTCATCGTCACCAACGCCGCCGGATGCGTTAACACCGCCTGGAGGGCGGGGGAGCTGATGCTCATCACCGACCACATCAAGATCTTCATGGAGTCCCCCCTCCGGGGGGAGAACCTGGACCAGTTCGGCCCCCGCTTCCCCGACTCCTCCCACCTCTACACCCCCGCCCTGGGGGAGTTGGCCCGGCGGAAGGCCGGGGAGCTGGGGGTGACCCTTCGGGAAGGGGTGTATATGTACTTCCCTGGCCCCCAGTACGAGACCCCGGCGGAGGTGCGCTTCGCCCGGCTGGCCGGGGCGGACGCGGTGGGGATGTCCACCGCCCCGGAGGTCATCGTGGCCGGCCACTGCGGCATGGAGGTGCTGGGTTTCACCCTGCTGAGCAATATGGCCGCGGGCATTTTGGACCAGCCCCTCTCCGAAGATGAGGTGCTGGAGGCCGCCGGGGCGGCCAGGGAGCATTTTTCCGCCCTGGTGCTGGCCTGTCTGGAAGAGATGTGAGGTGAGGACCATGGGGAGCTTGTTTGCCGACGTCACCGCCGTGCTCATGGACGGCGCCCACACCGTCCTGCCCCACGCCTACGTCCAGGTGGAGGGGGGGAAGATCGCCTATGTGGGTCAGACCCGGCCCCAGGAGTTTGCCGGGGAGGAGATCCCCGGCGGGAGCAGGGTGCTCCTGCCCGGCTTCGTCAACGCCCACAGCCACATCCCCATGACCCTCATGCGGGGCTACGGCGGGGGACACGACCTCCAGGACTGGCTGCAAAACTACATCTTCCCCGCCGAGGCCCGGTGGGACCCCCGGGCGCTCCGGGCGGCCACCCGGCTGGGGGCGGCGGAGATGATCGCCTCCGGCATCACCTGCGTGGCCGATATGTACATGGGCTGTCACACGGTCATCGAGGAGCTGGTCCGGGCGGGGCTGAGCGCCAACGTCTGCTGCGGGGCCACCCAGTTCACCCCGGAGACCGACCCGGAGCGTATGGCGGACGTGCGCTTCCACCGGGAGCTCACCGAGCGGTGGCACGGCTACGGGGACGGGCAGATCGCCATCGACGCCTCGGTCCACGCCGAGTACACCTCCTACCAGGCCCCCGCCCTGTGGGAGTGGATGGCCCGATACGCCGCCGACCACGGCCAGGGGGTCCACGTCCACCTGTCCGAGACGGAGCGGGAGCACCGGGAGTGCCTGGAGCGCCACGGCCTCACCCCCGCGGCGCTGTTTGAGCGCCGCGGCCTCTGGGAGCCGCGGGCCATCGCCGCCCACTGCGTCTGGACCACCCCGGAGGACTGGGCCATCCTGGCCCGCCACGGGGTGAGCGTCGTCCACAACCCCACCAGCAACCTGAAGCTGGGCTCCGGCGTGGCCCCCGTCCCCGCCATGGTCCGGGCGGGGGTCAACGTGGCCCTGGGCACCGACGGGGTCAGCTCCAACAACGCCACCGACTTCTTCTTCGACATGAAGCTGGCCGCCATCCTCCACAACGGGGTGGAGCGCGACCCCCTGGCGGTCACCGCCTGGCAGGCGCTGGAGATGGCCACGGTGAACGGCGCCAGGGCCCTGGGCCGGAGGACCGGAAGGGTGGAGGCGGGGTACGACGCCGACCTCATCCTGGTGGACTTCGACGCCCCCAACCTCATCCCCTGCCACGACGTGGCGGAGAACCTGGTCTTCTCCGCCCAGGGGGCCAACGTGGTGATGAATATGTGCCGGGGGCGGGTCATATACCGGGAGGGACGGTTCCTGACCATCGATTTGGACGAGGTAAAGCGGGAGCTGGCGGACTACGCCATGCCCAAACTCTTTGGCGGATAGGGGCGATCCTGTGACAAACGAGAAGAAAAGCACCTTTTACGGCGGCGCGGCGATCCTCATGGTGGGGTCCCTGCTGGTGAAGCTCATCGGCGCGGTGTACAAGATCCCCCTGGGCAACATCCTGCCCAACGAGGCCTTCACCGACTTTGACACCGCCTACAACATCTATAACTTCTTCCTGACCATCGCCACGGCGGGACTGCCGGTGGCCCTGTCCAAGATGGTCTCGGAGGCCAACACCCTGGGCCGGAGGAACCAGGTGGACCGGATCTTCTCGGTGGCGGTGAAGACCTTCCTGGTGATGGGGCTGATCAGCTTCCTGGCCATGAGCGCCTTCGCCGTCCCCCTGGCCGGATACCTGGAGAACCCCTCGGCGGTGTGGTGCGTGCGGTGCCTGTCCCCCTCGGTGCTGTGCGTGTGCGTCATGGCCGCCTTCCGGGGGTACTACCAGGGCCACTCCAACATGGTCCCCACCGCCGTGAGCCAGATCATCGAGTCCTTCGGCAAGCTGGTCTTCGGCCTGGCCCTGGCCTGGATGGCCCTGAACCTGCTGGCCGGGGCGGAGACCTACCGCCAGCGGGTGGCCGCCGCCGGGGCCATCCTGGGGGTGTCCATCGGCAGCCTCATCGCCCTGTGCTACATCGCCGCCCGCTTCCTCCGGGACCGGCGGGGCCGCCGGGCCCAGGCCGCCGCCGACACCCCGGAGGACGGCGGGGCGATCCTGGGCCGGCTCCTGCGGTTGGCCATCCCCATCACCCTGGGCTCCGCCGCCATCAGCATCGTCACCATCATCGACACCACCATGGTCCTCTCCCTGCTGGAGAAGATGTACCGGGACCTGCCCCAGCTCATCACGCCGGAGGCGGTCGCCCAGCAGCTGGAGCGGGGCGGCGTGGCGCCGGAACTCTTCATGGCCCAGGGCCTGCGGGGGATCTACGGCAAGTGCATGGCCATCTACAACCTCCCCTCCCAGCTCATGGTGGCCATCACCGCCAGCGTCATCCCCGCCGTCTCCGCCTGCGGGACCTCCGGGGGGCCAGCGCCACCTCCGAGTCCGCCCTGCGCATCGGCATGGTCCTGGCCTTCCCCATGGGGATGGGGCTGTTCGCCCTGGGCGGGCCCATCGTGAGCCTGCTCTACCCCAGCGTGGACGCGGCGGTGGGCGGGCCCATCCTCTCCACCCTGGGGCTGGCCGCCATCTTCGTGTGCGTCATGAGCGTGTGCAACTCCATCCTCCAGGCCAACGGCCGGGTGGGCCTGCCCATCCTGGCGGTGGTGGCGGGGGGCGCGGTGAAGATCGCGGTCAACTACCTGCTGGTGGGCAACTACGACATCAACATCCTGGGCGCGCCGGTGGGCACCCTGTGCTGCTTCGGCACGGTGGCCCTGCTGGATATGCTCTTCATCCGGGTGGTGGTCCCCTCGCCCCCCAGTTTCCTCCGGGCCTTCGCCAAGCCCCTGGTGGCCTCCGGGCTGATGGGGGCGGCGGCCTGGGCGGTGTGCGGGCTGGTGAGCCGCTGGACCGGGCCGAGGCTGGGGTGCCTGGCGGGGATCGCCGCGGGGATGGCGGTCTACTTCCTGCTGGTGGTGGCGCTGCGGGTGTTCTCCAAGGAGGACCTGAAGCTGATGCCCAAGGGGGACAAGATCGCCAAGATCCTGCGGGTTTCGTAAGGGCCGGGGCCTTTACTACTGGGCAAAATTGGAATTTTTCGTTGCTTTTTTCAAAAGAAAATGAAAAAAAGTCAAAATAGCTCTTGCGGAAAGAGGGAAAATATGATAGATTTTGAGTATAAGGGTGCCTATGGGGTCCATGACCTGGAGAACATCGTGGCCATCCTGCGCGCCCCCGGCGGCTGCCCCTGGGACCGGGAGCAGACCCACGGGTCCATCCGCCAGAATATGCTGGAGGAGGCCTACGAGACCTGCGAGGCCATCGACCAGAGCGACCCCGAGCACCTGAAGGAGGAGTTGGGGGACGTTTTGTTGCAGGTGGCGCTCCACGCCCAGATGGAGAAGGAGGCCGGCCGCTTCACCCTGGACGACGTGGCCGACGGCATCTGCAAGAAGCTCATCTTCCGCCACCCCCATGTGTTCGGGGACGTGAACGCCCAGGACGTGGGACAGGCCCTGGACACCTGGGACGCCATGAAGCGGGTGGAGAAGGAGCAGACCACCTACACCGACACCCTGACCGCGGTGGCCCGGTCCCTGCCCGCCCTGTGGCGGGCGGAGAAGGTCCAGAAAAAGGCGAAAAAGGCCGGGTTCGACTGGCCCGACGCCCAGGGCGCGGTGGACAAGCTCTCCGAGGAGACGGCGGAGTTGAAGGCGGCCATGGCGGGGGAGGGGGACCCGGCGGAGGAGCTGGGCGACCTGCTGTTCGCCTGTGTCAACGTGGCCCGGTTCCTGGCCGTGGAGCCGGAGGCGGCCCTCACCGCCGCCACCGACAAGTTCATCGCCCGCTTCGCCCTGGTGGAGCGCGAGGCCCGGGACAAGGGCCTGAATCTGCGGGCGCTCTCCCTGTCCCAGCTGGACGAGCTGTGGGAGGAGGCCAAGCGCGACTTAAAGGATGGTTCGTCAGACCGTCTTTAAGTATAAAATGGCGAGAGCCGAAAATTTGAAGGAGGAATTTCCCCATGAACAAAGCGGAACTCATCACTGCTGTGGCCGAGAAGGCCGGTCTGTCCAAGAAGGATTCCGAGCTGGCAATCAACGCCATCACCGACGTGATCACCGCCGCGCTGCAGAAGGGCGACAAGGTGCAGCTGACCGGCTTCGGCGGTTTCGAGGTCAAGTCCCGCGCCGCCCGCACCGGCCGCAACCCCAAGACCAAGGAGCCCATCACCATCCCCGCCTCCAAGGTCCCCACCTTCAAGGCCGGCAAGGCGCTGAAGGACGCCGTGGCGAAGTAAGCATCTCCCGCGATCTTGTCCCCGGATGGGGGCTGAAATTGTCAAAGAAGGGGCCCGGCCCCTTCTTTGACAATTTTTTTGCGCCCGTTTCCGCCCGGACCCGGCCCCGGACCGGTCAGGCGGGCCGCCCCGGCCCGGCGGGGACAGGCGCCGGCGGGGCGGGCGGGGCATAGGATGGGGTGTGGCCAAGGCCACGCGTTCAACCACTGTCAGAGTCAAAGGAGAAGAGCATGAACCGATATTATCCCTCCGATCGGGCGGCTGAGGAGCGGGAGCGCCGGCGCTTCCTGGCGTCCGTCGGCTGCGGCTGCGGCGAGACGGCCCAGCCTGCCTGTCCTCCCTGTCCCTGTCCGCCGCCCTACTGTCCCTCCCTGACCGGCCCCACCGGCCCCCAGGGCATCCCCGGCCCCGACGGCCCCACCGGACCCACCGGCCCCCAGGGCATCCCCGGCCCTGACGGCCCCACCGGCCCTGCCGGTCCCGTCGGTGCGACGGGCGCGACTGGCGCCACCGGCGCTGTCGGGCCCACTGGGCCTACCGGGCCTGTGGGTCCTGCCGGTCCCGTCGGGGCTACCGGTGCGACTGGCGCCACGGGCGCCACCGGCGCTGTCGGGCCTACCGGTCCTACCGGGCCTGTGGGTCCTGCCGGTCCGGCCGGGGCTACCGGGCCTGTGGGCCCTGTCGGGGCCACGGGTGCGACTGGCGCTACCGGCGCTGTTGGGCCTACCGGTCCCACCGGGCCTGTGGGTCCTGCCGGGGCTACGGGTCCTGCCGGCCCCGTTGGGGCGACGGGTGCGACGGGCGCGACTGGCGCCACCGGTGCTGTCGGGCCTACAGGGCCCACCGGGCCTGTGGGCCCTGCCGGCCCCACCGGCCCTGCCGGCCCCGTCGGTGCGACGGGCGCGACTGGCGCCACCGGCGCTGTCGGGCCCACTGGGCCCACCGGGCCTGTGGGTCCTGCTGGGGCTACCGGTGCCACGGGCGCCACCGGCGCTGTCGGGCCCACTGGGCCCACCGGGCCTGTGGGTCCTGCCGGGGCTACGGGTCCTGCTGGTCCTGTCGGGGCTACGGGTCCTGCTGGTCCTGTCGGGGCTACGGGTCCTGCTGGTCCTGTCGGGGCTACTGGCCCTGCCGGTCCTGTCGGTGCGACGGGCGCGACTGGCGCTACGGGCGCCACCGGCGCTGTCGGGCCCACTGGGCCCACTGGGCCTGTGGGTCCTGCCGGGGCTACCGGCCCTGCTGGTCCCGTCGGTGCTACGGGCGCCACCGGTGCTGTCGGGCCTACCGGGCCCACTGGGCCTGTGGGTCCTGCCGGGGCTACGGGTGCGACCGGCCCTGCCGGCCCTGAGGGGCCCACGGGTCCTGCCGGCCCCGCGGGGACGGTGACGCCGGCGGCGGCGGTGGCCGACGCCGGGACGGACACCCTGCTGAACCAGTTCAACCTGCTGCTGCAAAATCTGCGGGCCGCCGGTCTGCTGGCGACCTGACGCGCGCGGGGGGCGGGAGGCCGCCCCCCGCTTTCTTCTGAGGAGGGATCGGCGTGAAAGTGGCGGTGTACGCCATCTGCAAGAACGAGGCGGCCTTCGCCCGGCGGTGGATGGCCTCCATGGCCGAGGCGGACCAGGTGGCGGTGCTGGACACCGGCTCCACCGACGGCTCGGCGGAGCTCCTGGCGGCGCTGGGGGCCAAGACGGCGACCGGGACCGTCGTACCCTGGCGGTTCGACGTGGCCCGGAACCGGGCCCTGGAGCTGGTGGACGAGGACGCGGACATCTGCGTGAGCACCGACCTGGACGAGGTGTTCCACCCCGGCTGGCGGGCCGCCCTGGAGCGGGCGTGGCGGCCGGGGACCAGCCAGGCGGCCTACCGCTACACCTGGAGCTTTCAGCCCGGCGGCCGGGAAGGGGTGGTGTTCTGGATCGAGAAGGCCCACGCCCGCCACGGCTTCCGCTGGCGTCACCCGGTCCACGAGGTGCTCCAGTGGGTGGGGGAGGGGGCGCCGGGGCCCAAGGTGACGGCGCCGGGGGTCCAGCTGGACCACCACCCCGACCCGACCAAGTCCAGGGGCCAGTATCTGCCCCTGCTGGAGCTGTCGGTGGCGGAGGACCCGGAGGACGACCGCAACCTCCACTACCTGGGCCGGGAGTACCTGTACCGGGGCCGCTGGGACGACTGCATCCGCACCCTGAAGCGCCACCTGGCCCTGCCCACCGCCCGGTGGGCGGACGAGCGGGCGGCCTCCATGCGCTTTATCGCCCAGTCCTACCTGAGAAAGGGGGAGGCCGCCGCGGCCCGGGACTGGTACCTCCGGGCGGTGGCCGAGGCCCCCCACCTGCGGGAGGCCATGGTGGACCTGGCCCGGATGCTCTACGACCAGGGGGACTGGGAGGGGGTGCTGGCCTTCACCGGCTGGGCCCTGGCCCTCCGGGAGCGGCCCAGGAGCTATATCTGCGAGGCCGACGCCTGGGGCGCGCTGCCCCACGACCTGCGGGCCATGGCCTTCTTCCACACCGGCCGGGTCCCGGAGGCCCTGGCCGAGACCCGGCGGGCCCTGGCCCTGTCGCCGGAGGACGGACGGCTCCGGGACAACGCGGCCCTGCTGGAGCGCATGGCCGCCCAGGAAAAGACCGCCCACCCCGCCTCTTGACAGGCGGGGTGTTTTGTGCTAGAATACCACTACACCCCAGGGGAGTGTTCGCCGCGGGGGAAAAAAACGGGCCGCGACCGGCCAGGAAAAAACCGGCCCCGGGGCCGGGGGAGAGGAGCGGGAGGCCATGCAGGCCGACGCCAAAAAGGTCCAGCGGATGCTGAAGACCGCCAGGGGCCAGATCGACGGCATTTTGAACATGATGGAGGAGGACCGGTACTGCCTGGACATCTCCCAGCAGGTGATGGCCTGCCAGTCCATCCTGGCCCGGGTGAACCGGGAGATCCTCACCGCCCACCTGACCCACTGCGTCAAGCACGCCCGGACCGACGCGGAGCGGGAGGAAAAGGTAGAGGAATTGACCGCCCTGTTGGGCAAACTGATCCAGTAAAGGGGGTCCGGAGCGTGAGGGAGAAATTCACCGTCACCGGCATGACCTGCTCCGCCTGCCAGGCCCATGTGGACAAGGCGGTGCGGAAGCTGGACGGCGTGACGGAGGTCAACGTGAACCTGCTGGGGGGCACCATGAGCGTGGACCACGACGAGAGGGTCACCCCCCAGGCCATCGTGGAGGCGGTGGCCAGGGCCGGCTACGGGGCCGCCCCCGTCTCCGCCGCCCCCGCCGCCGGGACCTCTCCCGCCGGGGGCGCCGCCCGGCGGGCCGACCCGATGGAGGGGGAGCTGCGTGGCATGAAGCGGCGGTTCGTGGCCTCGCTGTGCTTTATGCTGCCCCTGTTCTACCTCTCCATGGGCCACATGATGGGCCTGCCCCTCCCGGGCTTTTTCCACGGGGTGGAGAACGCCTTTTTGCTGGCCTTCACCCAGTTTTTGCTCACCGTTCCCATCCTGGTCATCAACCAGAAATACTACCGGGTGGGCTATACCAGCCTGTTCCGGGGCGGGCCCAACATGGACACCCTCATCGCCGTGGGCTCCACCGCCGCGGTGGTCTACGGCATCGCCGCCCTCTACCAGATCGGCTGGGGCCTGGGCCACGGGGACCTGGCGCGGGTGGAGAAGTGGTCCATGGACCTGTATTTCGAGTCGGCGGGGATGATCCTCACCCTCATCACCCTGGGCAAGTACCTGGAGACCCGCTCCAAGGGCAAGACCGGCCAGGCCATCGCCCGGCTGATGGACCTGGCCCCCAAGACCGCCCGCGTCCTCCGGGACGGGGCGGAGGTGGAGATCCCGGTGGAGGAGGTCCGGGTGGGGGACCGGGTGGTGGTCCGCCCCGGCGGCAGCGTCCCGGTGGACGGCGTGGTGGTGGAGGGGGCCTCCGCCGTGGATGAGTCCGCCCTCACCGGGGAGTCCATCCCGGTGGACAAGGGGCCGGGGGACGGGGTGATCGCCGCCTCGATGAACACCTCCGGCTCCTTCGTCATGGAGGCCACCAAGGTGGGCGCGGACACCACCCTGGCCCAGATGATCGCCCTGGTGGAGGAGGCGGGGGCCTCCAAGGCCCCCATCGCCAAGCTGGCCGACCGGGTGGCGGGGGTGTTCGTGCCGGTGGTGATGGCCATCGCCCTGGTCACCGGCGGGGTGTGGCTGGTCACGGGGCACAGCCTGGAGATGGCCCTTACCTCCGCGGTGGCGGTGCTGGTGATCTCCTGCCCCTGCGCCCTGGGCCTGGCCACGCCGGTGGCCATCATGGTGGGCACCGGCAAAGGCGCGGAGAACGGCATCCTCATCAAGTCTGCCGAGAGCCTGGAGACCCTCCACAAGGTGGACACGGTGGTGCTGGACAAGACCGGCACCCTCACCCAGGGCAAGCCCCAGGTCACCGACCTGCGGGTCCTCCCCGGCGTGGCGGAGGAGCGGTTCCTCGCCCTGGCCGCGGGGCTGGAGACGGGGAGCGAGCATCCCCTGGCCCAGGCGGTGGTGGCCTATGCAGCCCGGCGGGGGGTGGCCCCGGCGCCGGTGGAGGACTTCCGGGCCCAGCACGGCCGGGGGGTGTCGGCCAGGGCGGAGGGCCGGAGCCTGCTGGGGGGCAACGCCGCCGCCATGGAGGCCGTGGGGGTGGACGTCTCCCCCCTGAAGGAGGCCGCCGGGGCGCTGGCCCAGCAGGGGAAGACCCCGCTGTTCTTCGCCGCCGGGGGCAAGCCCCTGGGGCTGGTGGCGGTGGCGGACACGGTGAAGCCCACCTCCGCCCAGGCCCTCCGGGAGCTGGAGGAGATGGGGCTGGAGGTGGTGATGCTCACCGGGGACGACGCCCGGACCGCCAAGGCCATCGCCGACGCCCTGGGCGTGCGGAAGGTGGTGGCCCAGGTCCTGCCCGCGGACAAGGAGCGGGAGATCGCCCGCCTCCAAAAGGAGGGCCACCGGGTGGCCATGGTGGGGGACGGCATCAACGACGCCCCCGCCCTGGTCCGGGCGGACGTGGGCCTGGCCATCGGGGCGGGGACGGACGTGGCGCTGGAGTCGGCGGACGTGGTGCTGATGAAGAGCGACCTGCGGGACGTGCCCACCGCCATCCGCCTGTCCAAGGCGGTGATCCGCAACATCCGGCAGAACCTCTTTTGGGCCTTTTTCTACAACTGCGTGGGCATCCCCCTGGCCGCCGGGGCCTTCTATCCCCTGCTGGGGTGGCAGCTCAGCCCCATGTTCGGCGCGGCGGCCATGTCCCTGAGCTCGGTATGCGTGGTGAGCAACGCCCTGCGCCTGCGCTTTTTCAAAGTCTCAAACAGGGAAACCCCTGTGGAGAAACCGCTGGAAAAACCCATTGAAAAGGAGGAAGGAACCATGACGACGCTGAAGATCGAAGGGATGATGTGCGGCCACTGTGTCTCCCACGTGGACGCGGCGCTCCACGGCGTGCCCGGTGTGGACAGCGTGGAGGTGAGCCTGGAGGGCAAGTGCGCCAAGGTCACCGGCTCGGCCGATGTGGAGGCGCTGAAGTCCGCCGTCCAGGGCGCGGGCTACCAGGTGGTGGGGGTGGAGTGACCTTGCCTCCGGCGCGCGAACAGCCCCGGCGACTCTGAGAGTCGCCGGGGCTGTTTTTGTCCTTGCTTTTTACTTGCGCTGGGGCGGGACGCGCTCCGGGGCCGGTCAGGCCAGGGAGAGGACCTGGGCCAGGTCGGAGAGCTTGTAGAAGGTGTAGCCCCCCTGGGCGGAGTCGGTGAAGACTAGGGCGTCCAGGTTCACCACCTGGCCGTTGACCTTGGTGGGGAAGGAGGGGGCGGCGTAGCGCGTGTCGCCGGAGAGGGCGGCGGTGGAGACGGGGCCGGAGGGGGCGTAGTCCTGGCCGGGGACCAGCTCAACGCCGCCGTCCCAGGCGACCCCCAGCTTGATCCCCGCGCCGGCCAGGGCGGTGGCGGCGTCCCGGATCCAGACGTAGTCCTGGCCGCGGACCTTCAGGGTGTTGACCGAGACGCCCCCCAGCTGGGCCGTGCCGACGGCCAGGGAGGAGAGGGTGTGGGGCTCCACGCTCAGGTCCTTGCCCGCGAAGGCGTCCCAGCCGCCCAGCCAGGTCTGGGGATCCATCTGGAAGCCGTCAGCCAGCTGGGGCTGGTCGAACCGGGCGGCCCAGGCGGCGCGGCCGGCGGTGTTGTCCAGGCCGGGGAGGACCTCCATGGTGTTGTACTCCCCGCACAGGGCGGAGCGGCCGCTGAGGGAGTCCAGCCAGCCCTCCGGGAGGATCAGGGACTCGCCGCCGTAGGAGGGCTCCACCACGGTGTCGCGGAAGACCGCCTCGCCGGTGGTGGACTGCCAGGGCCGGCCGAAGTAGCCCGCCTTGGAGACCAGGGTGGAGGCGGTGTCGGTGCCGGGGACGGTGGAGGTGACGGTGCAGTTGACCATCAGGAAGCCCCGGCCGGCGGTGTGGCGGGGCGCGGTGATGTAGCCCCGGTCAAACTCGTGCTCGCTGGTGTTGAAGACCAGGTCGCACTTGGCGAAGACGGCGGTCATGGGGCCGTAGATGTAGTCGGTGGAGCCCAGGATGTCGCAGTCGTAGAAGGCGGCCACGGTGTTCTCCCCGCCGTAGAGGGTGTCCTGGCGGCCGATGAACTTGCAGTTCTCAAAGTACATCTCGGTGCAGTTGTCGCCGATGGCCAGGGCCCCGGCCCGCTCCTTGTAGGTGTAGTCCTGCACGGTGGTGTCCCCGGCGGTCCGCATCTCCGCGCGGGGGGCGGCGGCGTTCTCCTTGCACTCGGAGTTGGGGACGATCACGTCCTCCAGGCTCTTGGGGGAGATGTACTGGTTGAAGGAGTTCTCAAAGATGATCCCCTCCGCCCGGAAGCCGCTGGCCTTGATGAGGACGGTGGAGTTCCAGAAGCTGTCGTTGTCCACGCCGTCGCCGGGGTTCTCAAAGGAGGGGTAGCCGTTCTCCTTGTTGACCGCCAGCAGGTCGGCGTCGTACTTGCACTGGTCGTTCATGGAGTAGTAGTTGTAGCCGCAGCCGTAGTAGTGGGTGATCCGCACGGCGTTGGGGTCGATGCCCACGCCCTGGTCGGTCAGCTTCAGGCTGGGGGTGGGGCTGGCGTTTTTCAGGGTGACGTTGGGCACGTCCACCACCAGCATCTCCTCGTAGTTCCCCGGCTGGACGGCGATGGTCACCCGCTGGCCGTCGGCCCGGTCCATCCGGCGCACGGCGTCCATGGCGGCGTTGAGGGTGGTGTAGTCACAGCCCTGGGCGCCCACGGTGACGGTCTCCCGGTAGGGCACGGGGGCGGGGGCGGCGGAGGAGCGGAAGGGCACGGCCTTGGTCACGTCCGCCCCGGCCACGGTGAGGTTGGAGGTGAGGCCCTGCTCATACCCCGCCACGCCGGTGACCCGGAGGTCGTAGGTCCCGTCCCGGAGGGCGATGGCGTCGGGGCCAGTGAAGGTGTAGGTGTAGGGGTAGACGTTCCCGGCGCTGTAAGGCACCAGCCGCTGGTCCCCGGCCTCCCCGGCCTCGTCCAGGTTGGTGAAGGTGAAGACGGCGCCGGACAGGGCGGCCGCGCCCACGCCGTCGGGGGCGATGGTGACCTTGTGGGTGGGCTTGGCGGCGAAGGCGATGTCGGCGGTGGCGTCAGCGTCATAGGAGAGGGCGGCGGCGCTGGTGAGGGAGTAGTCGTTCACCCCGGACACGCCCAGGGTGTAGTCCTCCCCCTGGGCCAGGACGGCGGTGTAGCTGTCCCCGGAGAGGGTGACCTGGGGCTCGTAGACCGCGTCGGACTGGAAGGTCAGGCGGAGCTTGGCCAGGGAGGCGGCGTCCATGCCGGTGACCTTGCCGGTGACGGTGACCAGCGGCACGGCCACCACCGTGAGGTCGGCGGTCTGGCTGTCGGCCTGGCCGTCCAGGGTCAGGTCGGTGAGGCCGTCGAGAACGTAGCCGTTGGCGTTGAGCAGGGAGAGGTGATAGGTGAAGGGGGTGGGCAGCTCGGTGGAGTAGGTCCCCTCGCCGCTCACCTGGGCGGCGGTGACCGCGCCGTTGGTGGTGTTGGTGAAGGCGATGGAGTACCCGCTGAGACCGGCGGGCTGGCTCACCGTGCCGGAGACCACCGTGTGCCCGGCCGCCTCCCGGTAGATCCGGGCGATGACCAGCTTCTCGGTGGAGGAGAAGAACTTATACACCCCGTCCTCCCGGGGGTAGAACACCATGGTCTGGGCCATGCCGCCCCCGGCGGTGAAGTTCTGGGCGTCCTCCACCTCGCCGGAGGGACCGGCGAAGTTGATCAGCGACTCCCCGCCGTTGGAGCCCACCACCGCGGTGACCTTGTCCCCGGCGTGGAGCTGGATGGACAGGTAAACGTCCGGGTTCTTGCCGGAGTTGGAGTAGATGTAGCCCTGGTAGACGGTGCCGTCCTCCCCGGTGAGGCTCTTGTCGTCCTTGCGGGTCAGGGCGGGGTTGATGGTGCGGATGCGGTGGGTGTTGGGCTTGCCGCCGTCGTTGAAGGCGATGCCCGTGTCGCTCTGGAAGCTGGGCAGGGTGTTGCCGTCGGTGCCGGGGACGGCGTCGGGATACCAGCTGTTGATCTCATCCGCGTCCAGCATATTGTGGTAGACTTCGGGGTCCAGCTGCTCGCCGCCGAAGTCCCACACGTCGATCTTGGCGGGGCCGTCCGCCGCGGCGGCGGGGACCAGGGCCAGGAGAAGGACCAGGGCCAGCGCGGTGGCCAGAAGCCGGGACAGAGGGGCTTTTCTCATGGTGCATACCTCCAAGGTGCATAATTTTGGGCCGGAAAAGCGGCCAAATCCTGTGTAAATTGTACCACCTCCATGGCGGTTCCACAATGGACAAAACGGAGGTCTCAAGGGGCGGAGGCCACCGCCTCCGCCACCCGGACGCCGTCCACGGCGGCGGAGGTGATGCCCCCGGCCCAGCCCGCCCCCTCCCCGCAGGGGTAGAGGCCCCGGAGGGGGGACTGGAGGGTGGCGTCCCGGGGGAGGCGCACCGGGGAGGAGGAGCGGGTCTCCACCCCGGTGAGCAGGGCGCCGCCGTCGTCAAAGCCCCGGAGCTTTTTGCCCAGGAGGGGGATGGCCTGGCGCAGGGAGCCGGCGACGAAGCCGGGCAGGCAGGCGGAGAGGTCCGCCGCCGTCACGCCGGGGCGGTAGGTGGGGGAGAGGGGGCTCTTCAGGGAGGGCCGGTCCCCGGACAGGAAGGTGGCCACGTTCTGGCCGGGGGCGGCGAAGCCGCCGCCGGCCAGCCGGAAGGCCAGCTCCTCCCACCGGGCCTGGAAGGCGAAGCCGGCCAGGGGGTCGGAGCCGGCGAAGTCGGCGGGGGTGACCCCCACCAGCAGTCCGCCGTTGAGGTTGGCCCCGTCCCTGGCCCGGAGGCTCATGCCGTTGGTGACCACCCGCCCTTCCTCCGAGGAGGAGCAGACCACCTGTCCGCCGGGGCAGACGCAGAAGGAGAACACCCCCCGGCCGTTGGGCAGGTGACAGGAGAGGCGGTAGTCCGCGGGGGGGAGCTTTTCCCAGGCGGGGCCGTACTGGGCCCGGCTGACGGCGGCCTGGTCGTGCTCGATCCGCACCCCCAGGGCGAAGGACTTGGCCTCCATGGGCACCCCCGCGCCCCGGAGCATGGCGAAGGTGTCCCGGGCGGAGTGGCCGGGGGCCAGGACCAGCGCGTCGCAGGGCAGGTCGTAGTCCCCCTGGGGCCCCGCCACCCGGATGGCGCGCAGGGAACCGCCGGGGGCGCTCAGGCCGGTGAAGACGCTGGAAAAGCGCAGGTCACAGCCCAGGCGCAGCAGCTCCGCCCGGAGGTTTTGGAGGACGGTGAAGAGCACGTCGGTGCCCACATGGGGCTTTTGGACGTAGAGGATGTCCTCCGGCGCGCCGAAGGCGGCGAAGGTCTCCAGCACCAGGCGGACCCGGGGGTCGTGGATGCCGGTCTGGAGTTTGCCGTCGGAGAAGGCCCCGGCGCCCCCCTCGCCGAACTGGACGTTGGAGTCCGGGTCCAGCACGCCGGAGGACCACAGCCGCTCCACCTGGGCGGCGCGCTCCTCCACCGGGCGGCCCCGCTCCAGCACGATGGGGGGGAGGCCCGCCCGGGCCAGGAACAGGGCGGCGAAGAGCCCGGCGGGGCCCATCCCCACCACCACCGGCCGGGGCGCGCCGGGGGCGCGGACCACCGGGGGGAAGACGTAGGGGGTCTCGGTCACCAGGGCGACCTTGCCCCCGGCCCGGCGGGCCAGGCGCTCCTCCCCGGGCAGGGAGCAGCGCACGGCGCAGACGTAGCGCACCTCGCCCCGGCGGCGGGCGTCCACTGACTTGCGCCACAGGGTGAGGGGGGGCAGCTGGGCCTCCGGCAGGCCCAGGACCTTGGCCGCCTGGGCCCGGAGCTGGTCCATGCCGCCGTCCAGGGGGAGGGAGAGATCGGAGATCTGGAGCATGGGCTCACCTTCCTTCCAGCAAAAAGCGCCGGTCCCCAGGACCGGCGCTTGTTTCGGCTGTCTTACAGCTTCTCTTCCAGCTTGGCGCTCTTGCCCACGCGGTCGCGCAGGTAGTAGAGCTTGGCCCGGCGGACCTTGCCGTGGCGGACCAACTCGATCTTCTCCACGGCGGGGGCGTGGACGGGGAAGACCTTCTCCACCCCGATGCCGAAGGAGATGCGGCGGACGGTGATGGTCTCGGCGATGCCGCCGTGCTTCTTGGCGATGACGGTGCCCTCAAAGACCTGGATCCGCTCCCGGGAGCCCTCCTTGATCTTGACGTGGACCCGGACGGTGTCGCCGATCTGGGCGGTGGGCACGTTGTCCTGCTTCATGTTCTTTTGGTTGAATACGTCCAGCTTGTTCATGGGATCTCCTCCTAAGTTTATAGGCGTTCGTGGGCGTTTTGGAGCAAACCCCAGAGGACCACCCTTTATTGAGACCAAAGTATCATACCATAGCGGCGGGGAAAATGCAAGAAAAATTTTCACAAGGACAAAATGGGGGGGATTGACACCGCCGGGCCATCCAATGTATAATGAGCCCGCGTGAAAGCGTGTGGAATTTGCCACAAATTTGAAAGGAGACATGGATATGGGTATCGGTAGGTATGGGCTCTACTCCGGCGTGGACACCATGGCGGTGCTGGCCGTTCTGGCCTTTATCGCGGCGGTGGTCTGCACGGTGCTGCTGATGGTGCTGGTGACCCCGGAGAAGCGCCGGGCCAGGCTGAACAAGTTCTTCCGGGCCGTGGCCGACATCTGCAACTTCAAGGGGTTCCTGGTGGAGTACATCATGCGGGCGCTGTATATCTTCCTGACCCTGTTCTACATCCTGGTGGGCTTTTTCACCCTGTTCGTGGATCCTCTGCCCGGTCTGCTGACCATGGTCCTCGGGCCCATCGTCCTGCGCGTGGTGTTTGAGTTCACCATGATGTTCATCGTGCTGGTGAAGAACGTCATCCAGATCAACAAAAAGCTGCCCGGCCAGGCCGACGACCCCCTGAAGCCCCAGCCCCTGGAGAGCGTGTCCCAGGCGCCCGCGGCCCCCGCGCCCCAGGCCCCCAACATGGTCTTCTGCGCCCACTGCGGCACCCGCTATGACGCCAACCAGGGCGGCTGTCCCAACGGCTGCGCGGACCAGTGAGTCCGGACCCGCCAGGGAAAAAGACAGACAAAAAACAGGGAAGGGGCGCGGCCCCTTCCCTGTTTTGTTTTTCGCCCCCGCCCGGTCAGTATTGCAAGACCAGGTCGTC
>CANRBW010000008.1 GCA_947628975.1 uncultured Oscillospiraceae bacterium
CCGCCTCTGGCGTTTGGCTGGGGGCGTGGGTAGTGCTGGCCTGGGAGGCGTCAGCCGCTGAACGGCGCGGGCCCTCGTCGGGTCTTTTACGCGCTGCCAACCAAGTACCCAGAGGCGGCCACGGCGGGTGTTAAAATCAGACCCCTTGCGTCTACGACGGACATCATGCCGCCCAGTGGCGGCGACCTGCTGTGCCAGTGCGACACTCCGGGCCGCCGAACGACAGAAGCAATCGGGAACGACTCCAGCCCCTTCTTTTTCTTTTGGCATCCAAAACCGTTTTCTTTTTCTTCGCAAAGAAAAAGAAAATGGGTTTGGCCCCCGCGCCGGGGAGGCGCGACCCTTGTCCGGTTCGGACAAAATGATCAAAGCGACAAAACGCAATGCGCTGGAAGCCATAAACCCACCCACCCCTGGAAGGTACAGCAGAGAACAGCGCCTATCCTTGCGACATACAGCAGACGTACATCGTCTAGTCCTGAAACGTCCAGCGATGTACAGCGTCTAGTTCTGCGACGCACAGCGATGTACACCGTCTATCCCTGCAAGGTTATCGCAGACCGGTTGCTGGAAGCTGAAAGCCCACCCACCCCTGTTTGAAACAGCAGATGTACAGCGTCTAGTCCTGCGACGCACAGCGATGTACACCGTCTAGTCCTGCGACGTCCAGCAGAGAACACCGCTTAGCTCTGCGACGTGCTGTGATGTACACCGCTGTCCCCGCGTCGTCCGGCGGAGTTGTCGGTTGTGCTTTACAAGGCGGGGACCGGCATGGTATAATACCTTATATCAAGCCATCCAGGCGCCGCCGGGCCACGGTGGGCGCGGTGGCGACACGATGACGGAGGGGAGCCAGCCATGAGAAAGACAAAGATCATCTGCACCATCGGACCCGCCTGCGACAACGACGAGACCCTGGAGAAGATGTGTCTGGCCGGGATGAACGTGGCCCGGCTCAACTTCTCCCACGGCACCCATGAAGAGCAGTTGGCCAAGATGGTCCTGGTCAAGCGGGTCCGGGAGAAGCTGGGCCTGCCCATCGCCATGCTGCTGGACACCAAGGGGCCGGAGTACCGCATCCGCACCTTTGAGACCGGCAAGATCCTGCTCCGGGAGGGGGACCCCTTCACCTTCACCACCCAGCAGATCATTGGGGACCAGAGCCGGGTCAGTGTCAGTTACCCCGGTATCGTCCGCGACCTCTCGGTGGGGAGCCGCATCCTCCTGAACAACGGCCTCGTGGTCTTCGAGGTCCTGGAACTCACCGATACCGAGGTCCACTGTCGGGTGCTGGTGGGGGGCGAGGTGTCCAACAACAAGTCCATGAGCTTCCCCAACAAGGTGATGAACCAGGTCTACCTCAGCGAGCAGGACAAGGCGGACATCCTGCTGGGGCTGCAAAACGACATCGACTACATCGCCTGTTCCTTCGTCTCCCGCGCCCAGGACATCCTGGACGTGAAGGAGTTCATCGCCCAGCACACCGACAAGGCGGTGGGGGTCATCGCCAAGATCGAGAACCAGTCCGGCATCGACAACATCGAGGCCATCTGCGACGTGTGCGACGGGGTGATGGTGGCCCGGGGCGATTTGGGGGTGGAGGTGCCCTTTGAGCGGCTGCCCGCCATCCAGAAGTCCCTCATCTCCACCTGCCGGGTGAAGGGGAAGCTCAGCGTCACCGCCACGGAGATGCTGGAGTCCATGATCACCTCCATCCGGCCCACCAGGGCGGAGATCTCCGACGTGGCCAACGCCGTCTACGACGGCACCGGGGCGGTGATGCTCTCGGGGGAGACCGCCGCGGGCCAGCACCCGGTGGAGGCGGTGGCCACCATGGCCAGGATCGTGGAGGAGACGGAGGGGGACATCCACTACGACAAGCGCTTCTGGAGCGCGGAGTTCCCCTTTGCCGACTCGGTGGACGCCATCTCCCACGCCACCTGCACCATGGCCATCAACATCAAGGCCAAGGGGATCGTGGCCTGCTCCCTGTCCGGGGGCACGGTGCGGATGATTTCCCGCTTCCGCCCCCCCACGGACATCCTGGGCCTGACCACCAACGAGCGGACCTGGCGGATGCTGGCCCTCTACTGGGGGGTCCAGCCCGCCATGTGCGAGGAGGTGCCCAGCACCGACATCCTGTTCTACACCGCCAAGAAGGTGGCCAAGGAGCAGTTCGGCCTGAACAAGGGGGACGAGGTCATCATCACCGGCGGCATCACCAACGGCCTGTCGGGCAACACCAACCTCATCAAGGTGGAGACCATCTGACCCCGGACGCGCGGGGCCAAGACCAGGGAAAGACATAAAGGAGAGATACCATGAGACAGTTCGAGACCAAGGTCCAGGAGCTGAAGCACAGCGTCCTGCGGGAGACCGCCCGCCTGGCCTGGGAGGACAGGCTGACCACCGGGGTGATGGACATCCCGGAGAAGATCATCCCCGGCCCGGAGCCCAGCACCCGGTGCTGTATCTACAAGGAGCGGGCCATCATCGGCTCCCGCACCAAGCTGGCCCTGGGGGGCGACCACTCCAACCCCAACATCGTGGAGGTCCTGAGCATCGCCTGTGACGAGTGCCCGGTCACCGAGATCACCGTGGGGCCCGCCTGCCGGGGCTGTCTGGCCACCCGATGTGTCCACGCCTGCCCCAAGGACGCCATCACCATCGTGGGCCACAAGGCGTCCATCGACCACACCAAGTGCGTCCTGTGCGGCCGGTGCGTGGAGGCCTGCCCCTACGGCGCCATCGAAAAGCACCAGCGCCCCTGCGAGAAGGGCTGTCCCGCCCAGGCCATCTCCATGGGGGAGGACAAGAAGGCCTCCATCGACTTTGGCAAGTGCATCACCTGCGGCATCTGCACCTATCAGTGCCCCTTCGGCGCCATCATGGACAAGTCCAACATCCTCAAGGTCATCGATATGCTCAAGGCGGGGAAGAAGTGGGGCTTTGTGAACTACGCCGTCCTGGCCCCCGCCGTGGCCGGGCAGTTCGCCCCCGCCCAGCTGGGCCAGGTGGTGGCCGGGCTGAAGGAGCTGGGCTTCGACAAGGTCAGCGAGGTGGCCTACGGCGCGGACCTGGTGGCCGCCACCGAGAGCGAGGAGTTGGTGGAGAAGGGGATGCTGGCCTCCTCCTGCTGCCCCGCCTTTGTGAGCTATGTGGAGAAGAACTTCCCCGACCTGGCCGAGACCCTGGTGTCCAAGACCCCGTCCCCCATGGTCATGCTGGGCCGCCACATCAAGGAGACCGAGCCGGAGGCCAAGGTGGTCTTCATCGGCCCCTGCGTGGCGAAGAAGCGGGAATTCAAGCTGGGCAAGACCATGGCCGCCATCGACTGCGCCATCACCTTCGAGGAGCTGGCCGCCCTCTTTGACTCCAAGGACATCGACATCGAGACCCTCCCCTGCGAGGAGATGGAGGACGCCTCCGGCTACGGCCGGGGCTTTGCCGCCAGCGGCGGCGTGTCCGGGGCGGTGGTCCAGGCGTTGAAGGAGAAGGGGTCGGACTTCCAGGTGAAGCCGGTGAAGTGCAGCGGCATCGCCGAGTGCAAGGCGGCGCTGTTGAAGGTCAAGGCCGGCGTTCTGGACGCCAACTTCATCGAGGGCATGGCCTGCGTGGGGGGCTGTATCCAGGGCCCCTCCAACCTCATCCGCGCCCCCAGGAACAAGCAGGAGCTGGACAAGCACATCAAGGAGGCGGCCAAGCCCACCGTCCACGACGAGCCCCCCAAGGCGGCGAAAAAGGCTTCCGCCAAGGCGGCAAAAAAGTAAAGAAAGCCACAAAAAAACCGGACGGCCTGTGGGCCGTCCGGTTTTTTTGTCTGTCAGCTCTGCCGCTCCAACTCGTAGGCGATGAACTGCCGGGCCACGCGGGGGGTGCGGCCGGGGTGGCGCAGCTCCCACTGCTCCGCCCGGTGGAGCAGGGTCTCCCGCTCCATCTCCAGCCCGTAAACTTTGGCCAGGTCCTCCACCATCTGCCAGAACTCGCTGGGGGTGAGGGCGAAGTAGGCCACCCGGACGCCGAAGCGCTCGGCCAGGGAGGTCTTTTCGGCGATGGTCTCGTTGCGGTCCAGCTCGTCCCCCGCCCGGTCGGAGAAGTTCTGCTTCACCAGGTTCCGGCGGTTGGAGGTGGCGTAGACCACCACGTTGTCCCGCTGTTTTTCCAAAGAACCCTCCAGAATGGTTTTGAGCTGGGAGTAGGCCCTGTCGTCGGCGTCGAAGGCCAGGTCGTCGATGAAGAGGATGAAGCGTTGGGCCCGGCCGTCCAGCAGACGGACCAGGTCCGGAATGTCCTCCAGGTGGCCCTTGTCCAGCTCGATGATCCGCAGGGACTCCAGCCCCTCCTGGGACAGGAGGCTCTTCACCGTGGCGGACTTGCCGGTGCCCGACTCGCCGTAGAGCAGGACGTGGTTGACCCACTTGCCCTGGACCAGGGCCAGGGCGTTGTCCCGGACCTGTTGGCGCTGCTGGGCGTAGCCCCACAGCTCCCAGGGCTGGGGGCTGTCCGGCTCCGGGATGCCCAGGAGCTGGCCGTTCCGCCAGCGGAAGGCCCGGTACCGGGCGAAGAGGCCGCAGCCCTGGGCGCGGTAGAAGGCGGTGAGGGCGTCAAAGTCGAACTCCGTCCCCACGCTCCACCGGGGCAGGTGGGCCAGGGCGGCCTGGAAGTACTCCGGCAGCAGGGGCTGGAGGGCGTCCACCAGCCGGTCCGGGTCCAGGGCGGCGGCGGCCTGAAAGACCTCCACGTCCCGGCGGGCTACGTTTTCCAGCGCCGCGTCCCGCCCGCCCCGCTCCACCAGCAGACCGTAGGGGGAGTCGAGAAAGCGCAGGGCCTCCCACAGCCAGTCCCCCAGGCCCATGTGGCCCTCGGCCTTCAGCTGGAAGAAGAAGTCGGTGTACGCCGCCAGGGCGGCCTCCCCCTCTCCGGCCGCCAGGGCGTCCAGCAGACGGAGGAACCGGGCGGGGACGGGGAGGGAGAGGAGGTGCCGATAGGCGGAGATGCCCAGGAGACCGGCCCGGACCTTTTGGATGCTCACGCTCAGTTCTTCAGGGTGTTGGCCCAGCCCTCGATCTGGTCGATCTTGGCCTGGCAGGCGGCGACGCTCTCCCCCTGGGTGAGGATGTAGACCTTCACCTTGGGCTCGGTGCCGGAGGGCCGGACGATGACGCTGGTGCCGTCGGCGAGCTCATAGCGCAGGACGTTGGAGCCGGAGAGTTCCATCTTGGAGTCCTTGCCGCACTCCACGCAGTGGACCGAGCCGTCCTTGTAGTCCTTCTGCTCCTTCACCGCCATGCCGCCGATCTCGGTGGGCGGGGTCTGGCGCAGGTCGGCCATGAGCTTGGCCATCTTTTGCAGGCCGTCCAGACCGGGCATCACCAGGTTCATGGTCTTTTCCAGGTACACGCCGTACTTTTCGTAGAGCTCCATCAGCGCGTCGTAGAGGGTCATGCCCCGGTCGTAGTACCACGCGGCCATCTCGGTGGCCACCAGGGAGGCGGTGACGGCGTCCTTGTCCCGGACGAAGTCGCCCAGCATATAGCCAAAGCTCTCCTCAAAGGAGAAGATGACCTTCCCCTCGCCGGTGGCCTCCAGCTGGTCCTTCTTCTCGGCCAGGAACTTGAAGCCGGTGAAGGTGGAGTAGCTCTTCATGCCGTTTTCCTTGGCGATCTTGTGGGTCATGTTGCTGGAGACGATGGTGGTCAGGGCCACGGCGTTGTCCGGCAGGGTGCCCATGCGCTTCTTGGCGCCGATGACGTAGTCCAGCATCAGAACGCCGGTCTGGTTGCCGGAGAGGACGATGAACTTGCCGTCCTTGCCCCGGACCATCAGGCCGATACGGTCGGCGTCCGGGTCGGAGCCCAGGATGAAGTCTGCCCCCTCCTTGTTGGCCAGCTCCACCGCCAGGGCGAAGCCCTCCGGGTTCTCCGGGTTGGGGGAGACCACGGTGGGGAAGTTGCCGTCCAGCACCATCTGCTCGGGGACGGGGATGCAGTGCTTGATGCCCAGGCGGCGCAGGGCCTCGGGGATGAGCTTGTGGCCGGTGCCGTGGAAGGGGGTGTAGACCATCTTGAAGCTGTCCGCCACCTTGGCCACCACCGCCTTGTCGGTGGCCTGCTCCATCACCTTGGCCAGGAACTTCTCGTCGGTCTCCTCGCCCATGATGGTGACCATCCCGGCCTGCACCGCCGCGTCAAAGTCCATGCGCTTGATGGAGTCGAACAAATCCAGCTCCGCCATCTTCTTGGCGATGGCGTCGGCGTGGTGGGGGGGCAGCTGGGCGCCGTCCTGCCAGTAGACCTTGTAGCCGTTGTACTCCTTGGGGTTGTGGCTGGCGGTGACGTTCACCCCGGCGATGCAGCCGTATTCCCGGATGGCGAAGGACACCTCCGGGGTGGGGCGCAGGGCGTCAAAGATGCGGCTGGGGATGCCGTTGCCCGCCATGACCGCGCAGACCTCCTCGGCAAACTCCCGGCCGTGGTTGCGGCAGTCGTGGCAGACGGCCACGCCCCGCTTCACCGCCTCCGGCCCCTCGGCCAGAATGACCTCGGCGAAGGCCTGGGTGGCGTGGCGGACCACGTGGATGTTCATCTGGTGCAGACCCACGCACATGGTGCCCCGCAGACCGGCGGTGCCGAAGTCCAGGGGGGCGAAGAAGCGGGACTCGATCTCCTTTTCGTCGTTGGCGATGGCCTGGAGCTCCGCCTTCTCCTCGGCGGACAGGGCGGGGGAGTTGAGCCACTTTTCATACGTATCACGATAGGACATAGCAATGACCTCCGTTCAGAATATGGTAGGGTAATTCTACCATAAAAACGGAGGCCATTCAAGAGGCTTTTGGATATTTTTGACGAAGCCGTCCCGGCCGGGGCCCCGCCGCGGGGCCCCGGCCGCTGGCTCAGGTCAGAGGCAGATACGCCTCCGGCGCGTCCACGCTGTCCAGCAGGCGGGTGTAGGAGAGGATCTCCCCGTCCTCCAGGGCGAAGTCGTAGTAGACGGTATGGCCGTCCGCCTCCAGGGTGAGGCGGGTCTGGCCATCGGCCAGGTGGGCGGTGATGTCATAGCTCTTGTCGTGGTCGTAGAGCCACACCGCACCGTCCTCGGTCTCCACCACCTCGGTGGCGAAGTCCTCGGCCAGCTCCTGGGCGGACATGGGCCGCCGGGCGCCGTCCGGGGCGATGGCGGTGCCGCCGACGGAGCGGGTGACGCTCTGGCCGTCAGGGCCGGGGACGGTGAAGGTGTAAGCGCCCACGTCCTGGGTGCTGTGGTCCTCCACCTGGGCCTCCACCGACTGTCCGCCCAACCACATCCGCACCGTCTGCTGGATGCCGCCTACGTTGGCGGCGTAGGCCGCCCCCGCGCAGCCCACGAGCAGGACCGCCGCCAGCCCGGCCGCCAGGGCCGGACGCATTTTGAAGTGTCTGTTGGTCTTTTCCATGGTCTTTTCCTCCCATGAGACAGGATAGGAGGCGTGAAGCGTAGAAAACGCCCGCCGATACCGCTCCTTATTCGTCATCGCTCCAGTCCTCCTTCAGGATGGTTTTGAGCATTCCTCTGGCCCGGGACAGCCGGACCTTCACGTTGCTCTGGGTGGTGTGTAAGATCTCCGCGATCTCCCGCACTGAGTAGTCCTCGTAGTAGAAGAGGTGGATGACCACCCGGTACTTCTCCGGCAGGCCCATCACCGCCTGGAACAGAGCCTGGTCCCGGTCGGAGGGGAAGGCCAGGGTCTGGACATACTCCTCCAGCGGGACGCTCCGCCGCCGCCACCAGGAGCGGGTCACGTTCACCGCCCGGTGGATGGCCGCCCGGATGAGCCAGGCCTTGATGTGCTCCTCGCTGTCAAATTCCCTGGTGGAGGTGTGGTAGCACAGGAAGGTATCCTGGACCACGTCGTCGGCGTCGGCGGCGTTTTCGCACACGTGGAACGCCACGGCGAAGAGGTTGTCCCGGTATCGCTCCACCAGGAGCTGTGTCTCCATTCTCATACGGTGTTACCTGCCATCTGTTTTTGAAGGGCCCTTCACTGACAATACAAGCCTCAGAGGAAAAAGGTTACAAAAAAGCCGCCCAAAGTCCGGCGGCTTTTTCCGTGGGGGCGTTCACTTGTGATACCGCGTCCCCTGGTTGATGGAAAAGCCCCGGTAGAGCTGTTCCAGGGCCATGATCCGGGCCAGGTGATGGGGAAAGGTCATAGGGGACATGGACAGCCGGGTCCGGCACTGGGCCTTCAGGCCCTCGTCCAAGCCGAAGGAGCCGCCCAGCAGAAACACCAGGTGCTTGTCCGCCGACAGCGCGAAGCGCCGCAGCAGCGCGGCCACATCCTCGCTGGAGTGGAGCTTGCCCTCCACGCAAAAGGCCGCCACATGGCTGCCGCTTGGGATCTTGCCCCGGATGGCGGCGGCCTCCCTGCCCAGCGCGGCGTCGATCTGGGCCTGGGAGGGGGCGGCGGGCAGGCGCTCCTCGGCGATCTCTGTGACGGTGAGGGAGCAGAAAGCGCCCAGCCGCTTTTGGTACTCCGCCGCCGCCTGGACCCAGAAGGGCTCCTTGAGCCGGCCCACGCAGATGAGCTGAATGTTCATCTCACACCTCCAGCCGCAGGCCCTGGTCGCTGAACACCGGAGCCACCTCCACCCGCACGGGGAGGCCGGCCAGGGCCTGCTCCGCCGCCGCCAGGGCCAGGGCGGGGGAGTTGTTCTGCTGGGACAGGTGGGCCAGCACCACCGTGCGGGCCCCCGCCTGGGCGGCCAGGGCGCACAGGGCCGCCCCGTCCTCGTTGCACAGGTGGCCCTCCGGCCCGGCGATCCGCCGCTGGAGGGGGTAGGGGTAGGGACCTTGCCGGAGGCAGTCGGGGTCGTGGTTGCTCTCGATCACCGCCAGGCGGCAGCCGGTCACCCCCGCCTCCACCTGGGGGGTGACCACCCCCAGGTCGGTGACGATGCAGGCGCTGACGCCGTCGGGGGCGGAGAAGCGGTAGCCCACCGAGCCGGGGGCGTCGTGCCGGGTGGGGATGGGCAGGACGGCGCAGTCTCCCAGGGCGGCGGTCTCCCCGGCCCGGAGGGTGCGGACGCGCGCGTCCAGGGGCAGACGGTAGCAGAGCTGCCGGGCGGCGGGGGCGGTGGCGCAGATGGGAAAGTCGCTGTGCCGGGCCAGGAGCTCCAGCCCGGCGATGTGGTCCCGGTGGGGGTGGGTGATGACTGCGGCGGTGATGGCCTGGGGGCTGAGGCCCAGATGGGCCAGACAGGCCCCCAGCCGCCGCCAGGAGATGCCCGCGTCCACCAGGATGTGGGTCTCCCCCTGGGAGACCAGGGCGCAGTTGCCGGTGGAGCCGCTGGCGAAGATGGTGAGCCGCGTGGAGACCGCCTCCCTTCCGGTGAAAAAGGCTGGAAAAAAGCGGCGGACAGAGCCGCCGCCCAAGAGCTGGGTCCGGTGCGCCGCGGGGGTCAGCCCACGCCGGTCTGGGCCGTCTCCTCCTCGTCGGGGAGTTCCACCGCCTTGATGTCCGCCCCCACGCCGGTGAGCTTGCGCACGATGTCCTCGTAGCCCCGCTCGATGTGGGAGACCGAGTCGATCTCCGTCACGCCGTGGGCGGCCAGGCCCGCGATGACCATGGCCGCGCCCGCCCGCAGGTCACAGGCCCGCACCGGCGCGCCGGTGAGCTGGCCTACCCCTTCGATGACGGCCACCTTGCCGTCCACCTGGATCTGGGCCCCCAGGCGGCGGAACTCGTCCACATAGCGGTAGCGGTTGTCCCACACGCCCTCGGTGAGGACGCTGGTGCCCTCCGCCAGGCAGAGACAGGCGGCGATCTGAGGCTGCATATCGGTGGGGAAGCCGGGGTAGGGCATGGTCTTCACGTTGGCCCGGTGGAGCCGGCCGGTGCTGCGGACCAGGAGGGAGTCGTCCTCCTCGGTGATCTCCACCCCCATCTCCTGGAGCTTGGCGGTGATGCACTCCAGGTGCTTGGGGATGACGTTGCGGATGCGTACCTCGCCCCCGGCGGCGGCCACGGCGGCCATATAGGTGCCGGCCTCGATCTGGTCGGGGATGATGGAGTAGAAGCCGCCCACCAGCCGGTCCACCCCGCGGATCTTGATCACGTCGGTGCCCGCGCCACGGATGTCCGCCCCCATGGAGTTGAGGAAGTTGGCCAGGTCCACGATGTGGGGCTCCTTGGCGGCGTTTTCAATGACGGTCATCCCCTCGGCCAGGGTGGCGGCCAGCATGATGTTCATGGTGGCGCCCACCGAGACGATGTCCAGGTAGACCTGGGCGCCCTTCAACCGGCCGTTCTTGGCCTGGGCGTGGATATAGCCGCCCCGGACGTCCACCTGGGCCCCCATCACCGAAAAGCCCTTGATGTGCTGGTCGATGGGGCGGCCGCCCAGGTCGCACCCGCCGGGCGGGGGGACCTGGGCCGAGCCGAAGCGGGACAGGAGCGCGCCGATGAGGTAGTAACTGGCCCGGATCTTCCGGGCCAGGTGGTCGGGGACGCTCTTGTTGTGGATGTGGGAGCAGTCGATGTCCAGCGTGGTGCGGTCCACCGTGCGGATCCGCGCGCCGAGGTCCTGCAAAATGTTCAAAATCAGCGTCACATCGCTGATCTGAGGGACGTTTTCGATGCGGCATACGCCGTCTACCAAAAGGGCCGCGGGGATGATGGCCACGGCGGCGTTCTTCGCGCCGCTGATGTCGATGGAGCCGTAAAGCGGACGTCCGCCGTTGATGACATATTTTTTCAAGCTCAAAACCCTCTATATCCTCCGGGGGAGCGCGTCCCCCGGAGCAGTCTACCCGCCCCAGCGGAGGGGACAGGTGAAGTCGCGCAAAAAAGACAGACGGTCATGGACCGGATATAGTATATCATATCTCCCTGGAAAAACAAGTGAAAAATGAAATTTTTGAAAATTTTTCTACAAATGCACCAAAAAAGAGGAGCGAAGCGGCTCCGTTCTTAGGTCCTTTCGGCGCGGCTCAGCTCCCCGGTGAGGGCGTTGACGGTGTAGAGGTTGGTGTCGGTCTCCAGCCGGAGGACGGGGGTGAGGCGGCCCGCGCCGTTGGCGTCGGTGGTCAGGACGTAGCCCTGGGTGGCGGAGAGGATGGCGGTGCAGGCGTCGCCGGAGTCAATCACGCCGGAGCGGAAGCGCACCAGCAGGGTGGGGGTGGAGAGGGCCTGGACCCGCTGGCCGTCGTCGGCGGGGCGGCCAGCCAGGCGGACCCCCTCCAGGGTCACCGAGCCGTCCGCCTTGTAGTCCACCCGGATGGCGCAGGAGAAGACGGGGGCGTCCGAGCCGGGGCAGAGCTGGACGGCGGTGACGCTCCGGCTGTCCTGACCGGTGACCTGGGCGGAAAAGCCCAGCCGGCCGAGCAGCTCCAGGGCGTGGGCCTGCCGGTCCGATCCGTCGGCCAGGGGGTAGGACCCGGCGGCCAGGGTGGCGTGGAAGCCGCCGTTCTCCCGCAGTTCCGCCGACCCCAGGGGGCCGGTGTAGAGGGAGACCAGGCCCCGCTGGGTGAGGGTGGTGCCCTCCCCCAGCAGGTGGGTGAAGGTCTCCAGCTCCCACTGGGGGTCCCGCTCCACCGCCATGGGGGCGGGGAAGTCCCCGTCGGGCAGGGCGTCCACCGGCAGGTCGATGCCCCGCTGGGCCAACAGGGCCACCGCGTTGTCCAGCGCCTGGCGGCGGTGCTGGCGGCTCTCCACCCGCCGGACCGCCACCAGGCCCAGCAGGAGGATGTTGGTCACGATGAGGATGGTCAGGACGATGTTTTTCAGCTTGGCGCTCTCCATCTCCTCACTCCTCCCGGTCCCGGACCGCCCAGAAGGGGAGCAGGGCCTGGGCGGCGCCGTTGTCGTCGTACAAGAGCTCCAGGGTCTGGTCCTCCCCGCCGGGGAGGGCGGCGGCGGCCTGCTCCTGGGGGAGCAGGGGGGTGGCGGAGCCGCCCAGGACGGTGTAGCGCCGGGGCTTGAGGGTGAAGGCGCTGACCGCGCCGTTCTCCACAGTGAACCGGGCGCACCAGTCCTCCCCGTCCACCAGGATGGCCGCGCCCCGGTAGGCGTAGCCGTAGCTCACCACGGTGGCCTGGCCCTCCTGCCGGACCTCCCGCAGGAAGAGCCGCCCGTCGCCCCCCACCGCGCCCACCGTCCGCTCGGCCAGGAGGCGGGTGGCGTCCAGGGGGTCCGGGGCGGGGTAGCGGGCCTGGGAGTCGTCGGAGCGGCGATAGGTGATCTGGCCGTCGTCGGCGATGCGCAGGGCCTCGCCGCTGTCGGCGATGCCCCAGCCGCCGGTGACGTCGTAGAGGGGGTTGGTCTGGGGGTGGAAGGAGAGGGCCTGGAGCAGCCGGGACAGGGTCTCCCCCGGCACGCCGGAGCTGAGGGGGCCGATGGGGTCCTCCGGGGCCAGCTGGGGCGGGTCGGGGGTCACGGGCAGGACCAGGGAGTCCGGCCGCAGCAGGCGGTACCCCGCGTCCTCCCCGGCGAAGCGGGCCCCGTTGGGGGAGAAGAGGCGGAACAGCTCCGCCATGGGCTGGGACAGGTCGCCGGACAGGGGACAGGACCACAGCCGGTCCTCCCCGTCCCGGAAGAAGAGGGCGTCCCCCGCCACGCAGAGCTGGACGGCCTGGGAGCCGGTGAGGGCGGCGTTGTCCAGGCCGGAGAGCCAGCGGGTGAGGCTGTCCAGCGGGATGGGGCCCAGGTATTCGAAGAAGACCCCCGGCGCGGCCAGGGCCCGGAGCCAGGCCCCCCGGCTGACCGGCTCAGGGGCGCCGGCGCCGCTGAGGGCCTCGGCCAGCAGGGCGGAGAGCTGGGTGTAGCCCTCCTGGTCCTCCTGGTGGTACAACAGGCCGTAGCGCCCCTCCTCCCAGGTCACGGCGAAGGCGGCGGGGCGGAGGGTCTGGGCGGAGTAGGCGGTGGAGCCGCCGCCCCCGTCCCCCTGGCCGGAGTGGGGGGAGAGGTCGGCCTGGCCGGGGGAGAGGACCCGGCTGGCCAGGTAGAGGGCGGAGCAGGAGAGCAGCAGGATGAGGAGGGTCTTGCCCCCCTCCCACAGGCGGCGGCGTTTCCCCCTCATCCCTCCGGCCCTCCCAGGGGCAGCTCCAGCCGCACCCGCAGGCCGGGGCCCTCCTTGTCCACCAGGGTCAGGGCGCCGTGGTGCCGGTCCACGATCTCCTTGGCGATGGACAGGCCCAGGCCGGTGCCCGGACTGGCGGGAGCGGGCCTTGTCCACCCGGTAGAAGCGCTCAAAGATGCGCTCCCGGTCGGGCTCCGGGATGCCGATGCCGTCGTCGTCCACCTCCAGCCAGACGCTCCGGTCCCCCTTGCCCACTGTCATGGCGATGTGGCCGCCGTCGGGGGTGTACTTGATGGAGTTGGAGACGATGTTCATCATCACCTGGACGATCCTCTCCCGGTCGCCCACCACGTTGGGCAGACGGCGGGGAGACTGGAGGGTGAGGGTGTGGCGGTGGCGCTCCGCCTCCAGGCGCACCGCCTTGCAGACGTGCTCGGTGGCCTCCAGGAAGGAGAAGGGGGCGAAGTTCATCTCCCCCCGGCCGGAGTCGAACCGGGAGAGGGTGAGCAGGTCCTGGACGATGTGGGTCATGCGGTCGGTCTCGCTGAGGATGATGCCGAAGAAGCTCTGGCGGGTCTTTTCGGGCAGGGTGCCGTCGCTGTCGGCCAGGGTCTCGGCGTAGGTGCGGATGTTGGTCAGGGGGGTGCGCAGCTCGTGGGAGACGTTGGCCACGAACTCCCGGCGGACCTCCTCGTTGCGGCGCTGTTCGGTGACGTTGTGGAGCACCACCAGCACGCCGGAGTCGGGACTCTCCTTGTCAAAGGGGGCCAGGGTCAGCTCCAGGTACTTTCCCTCCCCCTCCCAGGCGGCGGTGAGGTAGCCGGGCTGGCCGTCGGTGGAGAGGATGTCGTAGAAGGGGGCCACGTCGGCGAAGAGGGCGTCGTAGTCGGTGTCGGCGTCGATGGTCCGCCGGAGCAGTTCTCCGGCGGCGGGGTTGGCGTGGATGACCTTGCCCCGGTGGGAGAAGGCCACTACGCCGTCGGTCATGTGGAGGAAGAGGGTGTCCAGCTTGTTGCGCTCGTTCTCCACCTGCCGCAGGGTGTCCTGGAGCTGGCCGGCCATGTCGTTGAAGGTGTCGGTGAGCACACCGATCTCGTCCCGGGAGGCCACCTCGATCTTATGGGAGAAGTCCCCCTCGGCCACCCGCAGCACCCCGTCGGTGAGCCGCTCGATGGGGGTGATCATGGTCTTGGACAGCAGGAAGGACAGCAGCACCGAGATGGCCAGGCCGAAGACCAGCGCCTCCAGGATCAGGGTGAAGAGCTGGTCGCTGAGGCGCTGGGAGGTCTGGCGGCTGTCCAGGATGTAGAGGATATAGCGCCCGTCCCCGCGGGTGATGGGCACCGCCACGTCCATGTAGTCGGCGGTGGGATCGCTGGAGTAGCCCTCCTCCCCCAGCAGGGCGGTGGAGAGGTTGGGGGTGACCGAGAGCTGGGCGGGGGCCGCGTCGTCGGAGGTGGCCAGGCACTGGGCGGTCTCGCCGTCCAGGATATAGTAGTTGCGGGTGCGGCTGTCCACCCCCAGGGGACCCACATAGGAGCGCAGGATGGCCTGGATCTTCTCCGGGGCGTCGGTCTCCCCGGGCTCGGTGGTGGTCACGTCCCGGACGAATTGCTCGTCGGTCAGGACGGTGGACATCTTGGAGTAGAAGTCGTCCAGATAGAAGGCGGTGACCGAGTTCATCAGGAACGCGCCCACCACCGTCATCAGCGCCACGATGAGCAGCACCATGATGAGGACCAGCTTCATATGGAGAGATCGGAACATCCTCTCACCGCCCTTTCCGCGCCGACCGCCGGGTCCGGGTCAGCTGTGCTGGGAGTTGAAATAGTAGCCCAGGCCCCGGCGGGTCATCACGAACTTTGGGTTGGCCGGGTCGTCCTCCAGCTTCTCCCGGAGCCGCCGGACCGCCACGTCCACCCCCCGCACGTCCCCCACATAGCCGCCGTAGTTCCAGACGTGCTCCATCAGCTCCTCCCGGGAGAAGACGGTGTCCGGATTGGCGCAGAGGAAGGAGATCAGCTCGAACTCCCGCTGGGAGAGGTCCACGGGGAGGTCGTCTTTGTAGCAGGCGGCCGCCGCGCTGTCCAGCCGGATGCGGCCCAGCCGGAGGCCCTGGCGGTCGTCCGAGCGGGGGGGCATATCCCCCCGGCGGATGTTGCTCTTGACCCGCGCCATCAGCTCCCGGATGGAGAAGGGCTTGGTGATATAGTCGTCCGCCCCCAGTTCCAGGCCCCGGACCTTGTCCGCCTCTTCCTCCCGGGCGGTGAGGATCAGGATGGGCACGGTGTCCCCGTCGTCCCGGAGGGCCTTGCACACCTCAAAGCCGTTCAGGCCGGGGAGCATCAGGTCCAGCAGGATCAGGTCCGGCTTTTTCTCCCTGGCCAGGGCCAGCCCCGCCTGTCCGTCATAGGCGGACAGGACGCGGTAGCCCTCCCTTTCCAGATTGAAGGCCAGAATATCCACGATATTGGCCTCGTCCTCCACCACTAAAACAGTCTTGTCCGCCATAGGGCCCTCCTTTTTTATCCCCGTGCCTCCAGCTCCAGCAGGCGCTGGACCTTCAGCACCAGGGCCACCGTCTTGCCGTCCTTCAGCGCCCCGGACATGGCCTGGTCCACCAGCTGGTCCAGGCTCACCCGGCCGCACTCCAGCAGCTCCCCCTGGTCGGGGTGGACCGGGCCGGGGGTCAGGTCCCGGGCAAAGTAGAGGTGCAGGACCTCGTCGGTGTAGCCGGGGGTGGGGTAGAACAGGCCCATCTCCCGCCACTGTCCGGCGGTGAAGCCGGTCTCCTCGCTCAGCTCCCGGCGGATGGCGTCAAAGGGGTCCTCCCCCGGCTCCAGCTTGCCCGCGGGCAGCTCGGTGACCACCTCCCGGTAGGGGTAGCGGAACTGCCGCACCACGCTCACCGTGCCGTCGGCGTGGAGGGGCAGGACGCACACCCCGCCGGGGTGGCGGACCACCTCCCGCACGGCGGACGCCCCGTCGGGGAGGGCGACCTGGTCCACGTCCAGCCGCAGCAGACGGCCCTGGAAGGCGCGCCGGCTCTCCAGCGTTTTCTCTGTCAGCTCCATCCTTCAAGCCTCCCTTTCTCAGGCGGGGCGGGTCCGGCCGCCTCCGGCGCGGGCTTGCCGTACCACGCCAGCACCGACTGGACCATCCCCTCCACGATCGCCTCCTGATACTCCTGCCGGGAGAGGTTTTCGTCCTCGCCGGCGTTGGTCATAAAGCCCATCTCGATGAGCACGCTGGGCACCTGGGAGAAGTTGAAGCCGGTGAGGTCGGTCCGGGGGATGATCCCCCGGTTTTTGGCCCCGGTCTCAGCGGCTACCGCGTCCACCATCAGTTGGCCCAGGCGGACGCTCTCCTCCCGGATGGAGGGCTCCCCCAGCAGGTCCCCGTCCGGGACCAGCACCGACACGCCGTGGACCGAGGCGTCGGTGGAGCCGTCGGCGTGGATGCGGATGGCCACGTCCGCCCCCGCCCGGTTGGCCATCTCACAGCGCTCCAGGCCGCTGATGGTGACCTGGGACTCGGTCCGGGTCATGATGACGCCGGCCCCCAGCGCCTCCAGCCGGTCCCGGAGCATCAGCCCCACCTTCAGGTTCAACTTCTCCTCCGAGGTGTACCTGCCCTGGGTGCCGGTGGAGTAGAGGGCCTTCTTCTGGGAGGAGAGCGGGGAGACCAGCTCCGTGTAGCCCTTCCCGGTCAGGGGGGTGACGCAGTGGCTGGGGTCGACGCAGATCAACGTACCAGACAGGGGCTTGCCCTCCTCCGCCGGGCTCCGGGCGGGGAGGGTCACCTCCACCGGCTGGCCGGTGTCCTTGCCGATGAGCACCCGCACCGGCTCCGGCGCGGGGGTGGGCTCCGGCGTAGAGGTGGGCTCCGGCGTAGGCTCCGGGGTGGGAGCGGGCTCCGGCGTGGGGGCGGGGATGGGGGTGGCCGAGGGGGCCTCCGCCGGGGCAGAGGGCCCGGCCACCGGTCCGCCGCCGCAGCCGGAGAGGGCCAGGCAGGCGCACAGCGCCGCCGGAAGGACCCAGCGGGTCAGCACCGCGCTCATCCTTTCAGCTCCGCTTCCCTGGCCTGGATGAGGCGGATGTTCTCCTGCTCATAGGCGTTCAGGTTCTGATAGGTGGTGTCGTTGACGGTGGGGTTTTCGTAGTACCAGCTCTTGCCGCGGAAGTAGGTTTGGTACTTGGGGTCGGAGAAAGAGTAGCCGTGGCGGGCGAAGATCTCGTTGCGGGCCAGCTGGAGCTGGCTCAGGTCCATCCCCTCCAGGTCCTGGTCGGTGAGATAGCGGCTGTCGGAGGGCAGGATGTAGCCGTCAGGGTCGCTGAAGGGGTCCTGGACGTCCCGGGCCGACTCCATCACCCAGCCCCGGTCCCCGTCCGGGGTGAAGCGGCTGACATACTCCCCTTCGGTGACGGTGACGCTCTGGTCGGCCACGGAGTAGGCGAAGCGGATGAGCCGCCCGCCGTAGTCGATGGTGAAGTCGGCGCCGGAGGGGGCGGGGATCAGGGTGGAGACGTCCACCGAGGTGTAGTAGGTCTTGTAGATGGACAGATCCTCCCCCTCCCGGCGCAGTTCCAGGGTGGAGCCGGGCTCCTGGGCGCAGTAGTAGACGCCGTCCATGAGGATGGGCGCGGAGAGGACCCCCTCCTCCGTTCCGGAGGCGGCCTGGCCCAGCGCCTCCTCGGCGGGGGCGGGGGAGGGGAGGCCGGTCTGGCCCTCCCCGGAGGCGGCGCTGTCCCGCCAGGGGTTCAAAAAGAGGATGAGCAGCACCACGGCGGCCACCGTCAGGGCGACGGCCGTGACGATCAGGGCGATGGCGCCGCCGCCCAGCCGCCTCCGCCTGGCGGGGAGGGGCGGGACCGGCATGGCCGCGGGGGGCGGCGTCTGGGGCTGGGGGGGAGGCGTCTGGACCGCCGGGGCGGGGGCGGCCTCCTTCTGGTCCGGCCCGGCCGGGGAAGCCTGGACCGGCGCGCCGCAGGCGACGCAGTACCGGTTCCCCTCCTGAATGGTGGCGCCGCATTTGGTACAGAACATAAGGATCCCTCCTAGGCGTTGAGGTTCAGCTGGGAGCGGTCAACCCGGGGGCCAGGTCATATCCCGGCCGCCCAGGACGTGGAAGTGGAGATGGGGCACGCTCTGGCCCGCCTGGGGGCCGATGTTGCTCACCACCCGGTAGCTCTCCAGGCCCAGCTCCCGCGCCACCTGGGCGATGACGGCGAAGATGTGCCCCACCACCGGGGCGGCGGCCTGGTCCACCTGGCTCACCGACTGGATGTGGGTCTTGGGGATGACCAGGAAGTGGACAGGGGCCTGAGGGTCGATGTCGTAGAAGGCGTAGCACAGCTCGTCCTCGTAGACCTTCTTGGAGGGGATCTCTCCTCCGGCGATCTGACAAAAGAGACACTGGGACATAGGGCGACCTCCTTTCAGGACCGGCGGTCCGGTCCGGCGCGGTCCGGCGGGCGACGCCCCCGGCCGTGTATAGATAATAGTATTATAACACATTCAAAGCCGATTTGCAAAGGAGCAAAAATTTTGGGGTCGGGACCCCGGCGGCATCCCCCTTCCGGGGCGAAAAACGCCCGGCCGGAGGCCGGGCGTTCGCGCGCGGGGTTATTGCCGGGGCACCACGGCGAAGAACTCCAGGTCCCCGGCGCTGTCGTTGATGAGGCTGTGGCTGTGCCCCTTGGGGCAGTAGTGGCAGTCCCCCGGCCCCAGCGGCTCCTCCTCCCGGTCGCAGAGCACCTTCCCCGTGCCGGAGAGGATGTAGAGGACCTCGCAGTCGACGTCGTGGGTGTGGCAGCCGATGGTACAGCCGGGGGCCAGCACCCCGTGGAGGATACGGGCCTGGCCGTCGTGGAACATCCGGGCGCGGAGCTCCCCCTCGCCCCCTTTGAAGTGGGGGAGGACCGTCTCCTCCATGGCGGAAAATCGCAAAAGCATCCCAAAACGCCTCCGTTCTCAGCCCAGCTTCATGGACACGAAGTTGTCCACCATGGCCAGGGCGTTGTCCAGCATGAGAGGATCTTTTCCCCCGCCCATGGCGGACTGGGGCTTGCCGCCGCCGGAGCCCCCGGCGATGGCGGAGACCTGCTTGACGATGTCCCCGGCCTTGACGCCCAGCTTCACCGCCTCGTCCCCGCAGACGGCCAGGAAGGAGATCTTCCCGTCGTTGACACAGGCCAGCACGGCGCAGAGCTTGGGGTCCTTGTCCCGGAGCATATCCCCCAGCTGGCGGAGCCTGGCGGCGTCGGCGTCGGGGACGGTGGCGGTGAGGACCTTCAGGCTCTTCACGTCGTGGGCGGAGAAGAGGATACGCTCCGCCTCTCCGGCGGCGGCCTTGGCCTTGAACTTTTCGATGGAGCGGCGCAGCTCCCGGACCTCCTCCGCCATCTGGACCGCCTTCTCCCGCAGTTGGCCGGGCTTGGTTTTCAGGGCGGCGGCGGCCTCGAAGATCAGCTGCTGGCCCTTGTTCATGGCCTCCAGGGAGGCCAGGCCGGTGGTGGCCTCGATCCGGCGGACGCCGGAGGCCACGGAGAACTCGGCCTCGATGCGGAACAGCCCGGCCTTGGCGGTGTTGTCCAGGTGGGTGCCGCCGCAGAACTCCACCGAGAAGCCGTTGCCCATGGAGACCACCCGGACGGTGTCGCCGTACTTCTCGCCGAAGAGGGCGATGGCCCCCTTCTCCTTGGCCTCCTCGATGGGCAGGACTTCGGTGGTGACGTCGTACCCGGCCAGGATGGCGCCGTTGACCATGGTGGCCACGGTGGCCAGCTCCTCCGGGGTCATGGCGGAGAAGTGGGTGAAGTCGAAGCGCAGACGGTCGGGCTCCACCAGGGAGCCGGCCTGGTGGACGTGGTCCCCCAGGACCTGGCGCAGGGCGGCGTCCAGCAGGTGGGTGGCGGAGTGGGCCCGCATGACCGCCCGGCGGCGCTCCTGGTCGATGGCGGCGGTGACGCTGTCCCCCACCTTCAGCTGGCCGGAGCGGACCACGCCGTAGTGCATATACTTGCCGCCCTTGTTCTTCTGCACGTCCCGGACCTCAAAGACCGTCCCGCCCTGGGAGAGCAGGCCGTGGTCGGCCACCTGGCCGCCCATCTCGGCGTAGAAGGGGGTCTGGTCCAGCACCACGATGCCCTCCACGCCGGGCATCAGCGTCTCGGCCTGCTCGTTCTCCACCACCAGGGCCACCACCTTGGCGCCGTCGATGGCAGTGTGGTCGTAGCCCACGAACGCCGTCTCCGGCACCTCCTTGCCGAACTCCACCCCGGCCCAGCCCAGGTCGCCCAGGGCCTCCCTGGCCTTGCGGGCCCGGACCTTCTGCTCCTCCATCAGGGCCTGGAAGCCCGCCTCGTCCACCCGCATCCCGCTGTCCTGGGCCATCTCGATGGTCAGGTCGATGGGGAAGCCGTAGGTGTCGTAGAGCTTGAAGGCGTCGGCGCCGGAGAAGGTGGCCTCCCCCTGGGCCTTGTGCTGGGCCAGCATCTCGCCGAAAATGGCCAGGCCGGCGTTCAGGGTCCGGGCGAAGTTCTCCTCCTCGGTGCGGATGACCTTGGTGATGTAGGCGCACCGCTCCCGCAGCTCCGGGTAGTGGCCCTCATTCTCGTGGATGACCGTCTCGCAGACCTCGAAGAGGAAGGGCTTGTCCACCCCCAGCAGCTTGCCGTGGCGGGCGGCCCGGCGGAGGAGGCGGCGCAGGACGTAGCCCCGGCCCTCGTTGGAGGGGAGGACGCCGTCGCCGATCATGAACGTGGCGCTGCGGATATGGTCGGTGA
>CANRBW010000009.1 GCA_947628975.1 uncultured Oscillospiraceae bacterium
GCCAAGACCATTTCTCTTTTCTCTGCGGAGAAAAGAGAAACGGTCCTGGACTCCAAAGAGAAAAGAGTGGGGCTGGAATCGTTCCCGCCTACGCTAACAGGTCGGCGGCCCGGAGGACAGGACTGCGCCAGCAGGTTGCCGCCTCCGGCGGCACGATGTGGGACGGTGATGCACCCTCTACTCTTCTAACACCCGCCGTGGCCGCCTCGGGGCGTTTGGCCGGGAGGTGGGTTAGGTGGTTGCGGACCTAACGGTGGGTGCCTCTGAACACCGCACTCTCATCAGTCAGCTCCGCTGACAGTTTCCCCCTTCCAGGGGGAAGCCTAAGGCCAGCAGGGGTCTTGCGCGCTGCCAACCAAGCACCCAGAGGCGGCCGCGGCGGGCGTTAAAATCAGACCACCTACGTCCAGCACTCCCGTCATGCCGCCCTGGGGGCGGCAACTTGCTGTGCCAGTCCTGTCCTCCGGGCCGCCGAGCTGTTAGCGTAGGCGGGAACGACCCTAGCCCCATTCTTTTTCTTTTGGCATCCAAAACCGTTTTCTTTTTCTTCGCAAAGAAAAAGAAAATGGGTTTGGCCCCCGCGCCGGGGAGGCGCGACCCTTGTCCGGTTCGGACAAAATGCCGCAAACGACAAAACGCAATGCGCTGGAAGCCATAATCCCGCCCGCCCCTGTTTGAGACAGCAGATGACAGCGCCTATCCTTGCAAGATACAGCAGACGTACACCGCCTAACCCTGCAAGGTTATCGCAGACCGGTTGCTGGAAGCCATAAACCCACCCACCCCTGGAAGGTACAGCAGAGAACAGCGCCTATCCTTGCAAGATACAGCAGACGTACCACGCCTAGCCCTGCAAAGTTCAGCATAGAACACTGCCTAACCCCGCAAGGTTATCGCAGAGTCGTTGCTGGAAGCCAAAAGCCCGCCCGCCCGTGATAGATACAGCAGATGTACAGCGTCTAGTTCTGAAACGTCCAGCAGAGTACACCGCCTAGTCACGAAAAGCCCGTCTAGGCTTATGCTGGAAGCTGAAAGCCCACCCGCCCCTGTCAGAGACAGCTGACCTCAGCGCCTAGCCTCGCAAGATACAGCAGATGTACACCGTCTAGTCCTGAAACGTCCAGCAGCCGTACACCGCCTAGCTCTGCCTGATACAGCAGAGAACACTGCCTAGCCACGCTAGGTTATCGCAGAGTCGGTGCTGGAAGCCAAAAGCCCACCGCCCCTGAAAGGTTCAGCAGAGAACACCGCCTATCCACGCGAGATACAGCAGACGCCGCCGCCTGGCTTTGCTGCGGGCGCAAAAAGCCGCCCCCGGCGGGTGCCGGGGGCGCGGTGGGTGTGGGCGGGTCTCGGTCAGGCGGCGTCCGCCTGGGCCACGATCTGGCGCATCTCCTGGATCTCCTCCTCGGTGCAGTACCCGGCCTGGACGCACTGGGCGTAGACCGGCTCCATGGCCTCCCGGAAGGCGGCCATCTCCTCCTCGTTGGGGATGTAGAGCATGGCCCGGGAGCTCTCGATGGTCTGGCGGGCGGCCTGGGTCTCCTCGTCCACCAGGCGGTCGTTGTAGTCCCCCATGTGGGTGGCGCAGACCCGGAGGGTGTCCTGGAACTGCTGGGGCAGGTCCGCCCACCACTTGGCGTTGACGTAGAAGGGGTCGGGGTGGAACTGGTAGTTCACCTGGGTGAAGTAGCGCTGCACGTCGTAGAACTCCATGTTCACGGTGTTGATCCAGGGGTTGTCCTGCCCGTCCACCACGCCGGTCTGGAGGGCCATGTAGAGGTCGGCGTAGGGGATGGAGGTGACGGTGGCCCCCAGCGCCTCGAAGATGAGGGCGGTGGTGGCCATGGAGTTGGTCCGCATATGCAGACCCCGCATATCCTCCGGGCGGCGGATGGGCCGGACGTCGTTGGAAAACTGGCGGTAGCCCCCCGCGTCACAGAGGTCCAGAATCACCGTGCCGGTGGCCTCCCCCGCCTCCTGGCAGACCCGCTTGGCCAGGTCGCTGTCCAGCAGGGCGTCGATCTGGGCCCGGTCGGAGGTGAGGAAGGGCAGGGTGAACATCATCAGCCGGGGGCTGTAGTCGTACTGCCCGCCGCGCATCCCCTGGATGGCGCCGGCCATGACCTGCTCCAGCATCTCCCGCTCCGAACCCAGGCGGCTGTCCCCGATCACCTCCACCTGGACGTGGCCGTAGGTGGCCTCCTCCACGTCCACGGCGAACTGCTCCAGCGAGACCGCCCGGGGGTTGCCCTCCGGCTGGGCGTGGGCGATGACCATGGTGTAGGAGCCCAGGTCGGTGTAGGGGTCGCTGCCCTGGTAGGAGGCGGTGGGCTCCGGGTCCTCCTGGACGCTGGCGGGGCCGCCGGTGGGGGCGCAGGCGGACAGCGCCCCGCAGAGCAAGAACAAGGCCAAAAGACGTCTGTACTTCATACCGACATCATCCTCCGTTCCTCCAGGGGATCTCCGCCGCGGGGGAATCCACCGTATCTTCACAAATAGTATAACCTTTTTCCGCACCTGGGTCAAGGCAAAGTTCCAAACGGCCCCCGGCCCGGCCGGGGAGACGACAAAGGAGGGGTAGAGCGTGATCTGTCAGAGTTGGGACCTCTACGAACACTTCGGGGCGGCGCGGGCCGGGGAGGGCGGCGTCCTCACCGGCTGGAGCGTCCGGACGCCGCCCACAGTGAGCGCCCGCCGCCGCCGGCCGGCGGTGCTCCTCCTCCCCGGCGGCGGGTACGAGCACGTCTCGGCCAGGGAGGCGGAGCCGGTGGCCCTGCGGTTTTTGGCCAGGGGCTGGGTGCCCTTCGCGCTGCGCTACTCGGTGGCCCCGGCCCGGTTCCCCGTCGCCCTGCGGGAGGCGGCCTGGGCCATGCGGCTGATCCGCCGGGAGGCGGACGGGCTGGAGGTGGACCCCGGCGCGGTGGCGGCGGTGGGCTTCTCCGCGGGGGGACACCTGTGCGGCCTGCTGGCCACCCTGTTCGACGCGCCGGAGGTCCGGGACATCGCCCCCGGCCCCTGTCTGCGGCCGGATGGGGTGGGGCTCTGCTACCCGGTGGCGGTGAGCTGGGGGGAGACCCACGCCCCCAGTTTTGAAAATCTCTGCGGCGGGGACCGGGCCCTGGCGGAGCGGCTGAGCCTGGACCGGCTGGTCCGGCCGGATATGCCGCCGGTCTGCCTCTGGACCACCAGGGACGACCAGTCGGTCCCCTGCCGCAACACCCTGGTCCTGGCCCAGGCCCTGGACCGGGCGGGGGTGGACTTCGCCCTGCGGGTCTACCGCCACGGCCGCCACGGCCTGGCCACGGCGGACGTCCAGGCCCTCCCCGCCGGGGAGGCCGGGGCGGGCGCCTCCTTCAGCCCGGAGCTCCGCCGCTGGCCGGAGGAGATGATGGACTTCTTCGCCGCCGGCGGCCTGGTCGTCCGGGACGGGGCGGACTGACCCGGCCGGGTCACCGGGTCCTGGCCCAGGGGACGCGGGTGGGGGGCAGAGGGGTCTCGTAGAACCGGGCGGTCCGGTCCCGGTGGGTGTCGTTCCACTTGTCGAAGCCCGCCGGGGCGATGTGGTCGCCCAGGATGGCGCAGTCCTCAAACTCGCACAGGCCGTAGTCCCGCCAGGGGCGGGCCAGGTAGACGCTCCCCGCCGGGACCCCCTCCTGGGCGGTGAGGCGGCAGCGCCGGAAGAGGAAGCCCCGGTCCTGCTCCGGGGCGTGGGCGGGGGCGGCCAGATAGCCGTGGCCCCGGGCGTCCACCAGGGAGCGCAGCTCGCACCGGTCAAAGGTGGCCGCGCCGCAGCCGAAGATGAAGTCCACCGTCCCCTCCACCAGGCAGTCCCGGAAGGTCTGGCGGCAGAGGCCGGGGCGGCGCAGAGGGTCGGGGAGGAAGCCCTGGTAGCGGGCGATGAGGTCGTCGGGCAGAGGGCCCAGAAAGAGGGTGTCCTGGGTGGAGGAGAGGGCGCAGCGCTCCATGGTGAAGCGGTCGGCGCAGACGCTCAGGGCCACCTCCTGGCCCTTCTCCTCGGGGCGCAGGGCGTCGTTGACCACCGCCAGGTCCAGCAGGGTCACGCCGGGGGCGCACACCGCCACCGTCCAGGTGCGGAAGGTGTTGTACTCCCGGCCCTGGCTGTCCAGCTTTTTGGCGTAGTCGTCCCAGCACAGGCGGGTCCGCCCCGCCCCGGCCCCCCGGAGGGTCAGGCCGGGGGTGGACAGGACCAGCTTGGCCCGGTACTCCCCCGGGGCCAGCTCCACCACCGCGCCGGGGGCGGCCCGGTCCAGGGCCTGCTGGAGGTCGTCCGCTGGGGTCAGTCTCATGGGAAATGCTCCTTTCCGGATGGGAAATCAAAACCGGGGTCTTATATAGTTTGCACATAAGATACTAGCATTTTTTGGTAAGTAGTGGAAGAATCGAACAGAGAATTTTACGTTTTGTCCATCACAAATGAGATTTTGTCCATATACAAAGCATGGCGGGGAGATGTATAATAACATAAATTGCGGGGGCATACGCACCCGCATGCTCGGCGTTTTCACCAAAAAGGCCGGGAGAAAACCGCGAAGGGGACCCACATGAAAAGACAGCTCACCCTCCAGCAGTACAGGACCATCGACCTGTTTCTCTTTGCCGGGATGCTGGCGATCTTCGAGTTCGTGATCGTCCGCTTCGCCTTCGCCTCCTTCTTCACCCTCTCTCTGGCGGGGGCCATCACCGCCATCGTCTATATGCGCTGGGGGTGGTGGGGCGGCATCCACGCGGCGCTGGCGGGGTTCCTCACCTGTCTCTACACCAGCCTCTTTGTGGAGGGGATGACCGCGGAGCCGGGGGATTACGCCATCTACATCGTGGGCAACCTGGTCTCCCTGCTGGCGGTGGCGGCGCTGCTGCGGCGGGGAAAGGAAAAGGTCCGGCAGAGCGTGCTGGCCTCCATGGCCTTTGGCCTGGCGGTGATCCTGCTGATGCAGGGGGGGCGGATGGCGGTGGCCCTGGCCCTGGGCCGGCCCCCGGACCGGGTGATCGAGTACATGACCCACGACCCGCTGTCCATCCTCTTCACCGTGGGCGTGATATGGATCGTCCGCCGTCTCGACGGCGTTTTTGAGGATCAGAAGCACTACCTCCTGCGCCTTCAGGAGGAGCGCGAACGAAACAACACAGAACAGTGAGCAAAGGAGAGGTCGATGATGAAAGCAAAAGCCGCGGATTTCATCCTCTACGATCAGGCCACCGGCACGTACCGGATAGATCCGGAACAGGCCGTGCGGGATGACGTGGAGAAGCACCACTGGCTCCATGTGGGGAGGACCGTCCTGAAGGACTGGCGCCTCTACCTGATGCTGGTGCCCATGCTCTTGGTTTTCCTGCTCTGGCGTTACCTGCCCATGTATGAGCTGCTGGGCTGCTTCAAGGTGGGCGATCCGGCCCGGGTGGTCCCGGTCAACGACCAGGCCTTCGCCGGGTTCTCCAACTTCAAGCTGCTGCTCACCGGCGGCAACGACATGCGGATGTCCTATGAGTTCTGGCAGGCCATGCGGAACACCTTCCTGCTGAGCTTCTACGGCCTGTGCTTCGGCTTCCCCATGCCCATCATCCTGGCGCTGTTCTTCAACGAAGTCAGGTCCAACGCCGCCCGCAGCGTGCTCCAGGTCCTGACCTACATCCCCAAGTTCATGTCCACCGTCGTGATGACCTCTCTGATCATCATGTTGGTGAAGGAGGGCTCCACCACCGGCACGGGGAACGAGCTGGGCGGCGTGATCAGCCAGCTGATGGTCAAGCTGGGCATGATCAGCCGGGACACCGCCTCCACCGGCCTGCTCCGGGAGCCGGCCTTCTTCCGCACCATCTACCAGGTCAGCGGGATCTGGGAGAGCGCGGGCTACGACTCCATCGTCTTCTTCTCGGCCATCATCGCCATCTCCCCCACCAGTTACGAGGCCGCCCAGATCGACGGGGCGAACAAGTGGGCCCAGATGCGCTATGTGGTCCTGCCCAGCATCCTCTCTACCGTGGTCATCATGCTCATCACCCGGATCGGCCACCTGCTGATGGTGGGTTACGAGAAGGTCTTGCTGCTGTATGATGTGGACAACACCCTGACCACCGCCGACGTGGTCTCCACCTTCGCCTACCGCAACGGCGGTATGGGCGGTGGCGGCGAGAGCAACCCCGGCCTCGCCTCGGCGGCTGAGATGATGAACAACGTGGTGGGCATGCTGCTGGTCATCGGCGCCAACACCATCGCCCGCAAGGCCACGAACACGTCCCTCTATTAAGAAACGGGTGGTGAGACGAAATGAAAAGAAAACTTGAAATATCCGAGCTGATCTTCAAGATCATCAGCTACACCCTCCTGATCATCTTCGCCCTGTGCTGTCTCTATCCCTTCCTCTACGCCATCTCCTCGGCCATCAGCGGCGAGCACGCGGTGGAATACGGCGAGATCGTCCTGCTGCCCGACTTCAAGTCCCTCCAGTTTGAGGCGTTCGGGGATATGTTCAGCAACAACGACTTCTGGAACTCCTACTCCAACACCCTGTTCCTCACCCTGTACGGCACCCTGTGGTCCATGCTGACCGCCATCCTGGGCGCCTACGCCCTGTCCAAGAAGCGGCTGCTGTTCCGCAAGAGCTTCAACTTCTTCCTGGTGTTCACCATGTGGTTCTCCGCCGGTATCGTCCCCCAGTACCTGAACTACATCGCCACCAGCTCCGTCTTTGAGGCCATCGGCATCACCGACGACAAGTGGTTGGTGGTCATCGCCATGGGTATGGCGGCCATGAACATCATCCTGCTGCGCAACGCCTTCGAGGGCGTCCCCTCCGAGATCGAGGAGGCGGCCATCGTGGACGGCGCCACCGAGATGCAGGTCCTCACCAAGGTCTACATCCCCATGAGCAAGTCCACCATCGCCACCGTGGCCCTGCTGTTCGCCATCTCCCGCTGGAACGGCTACTTCTGGGCCCGCCAGATGATCGACAACCCCAACGAGTACCCGCTGCAGGTCTTCCTGAGAAACCAGGTGGAGAACTTCCAGGACGGCGAGTTCACACAGGGCTGGAACCGGGTCTACGCGCCGGACTCGGCCATCTACGCGTTGGTGGTGTGCTCCATCATCCCCATCCTGATCATCTACCCCTTCATCCAGAAATACTTCGCCAAGGGCGTGAACGTCGGCGGCGTGAAGGAGTAAAGGACCGGCTCCTGACAGACAAGAGAGACTCAGCGAAAGCACGGCTCACGTTTTTCGGAACGAACCTATTTCAAGGAGGAACGATGAAGATGAAAAAAGCACTTGCGATGGCCCTGGCTCTGATCATGTTGCTGGGCGCGCTGGCCGGCTGCGCCCCCCAGATCGTGGTCCAGGGGGAGATCCCCCCCTCCGCGCTGGGCAGCGGCTCCGGCTACGAGAACGAGGCTCTGGCCTTTGAGCCCGGCACCGTCCTGCGGATGGCCGTGGGCTACAACAGCCCGGAGACCGGCCTGTTCTTCAACTCCGAGATCGCCGGCTCCGGCATCACCCTGGCCGACGGCAAGACCTACAACACCGGCGACCTGAAGCCCACCTGGGTGGAGGTCCAGAACCAGCTGGGCATGACCTTCGAGGACAAGTACCAGGGCAACAGCGACTCCAAGGAGTTCGACTACTGGAAGGAGAAGCTGAACCAGGTGGATATGGTGGCCGGCACCGCCACCACCCTGGCCGAGTACGGCAACGCGGGCAGCCTGGTGAACATCGCCGAGCACCTGGACGAGATGCCCAACTTCAAGGCGTATCTGGACGCCAACCCCATCGTCCGGATGTCCATCACCAGCGACACCCAGACCGGCGCCATCTACTTCAGCCCCTACTTTGACGGCGTGGACGACATCGAGCGTATGCCCCTGATGCGGACCGACTGGGTCCGCAAGCTCCTGGACGGCGAGGGCCCCTTCTCCGCCGACAGAGCCGGGACCACCTCCACCCCCGCCTATGAGCCCTATATGCCCACCTCCGGCGTCATCTCCATCAGCGTGGTGGCCAAGGACGGCAAGGGCGTGGACGTCATCAGCAAGAACTACGACGCCGCGGGCAACATCGTGGCCAAGATGAACGCCGCCGGCCCCATGGGCGGTGTGGAAGCGGTGAATATGCTCCGCGATTACATCGACCAGGCCTATGACGGCTACTACGGCACCGAGCGCTCCGACCTGTTCATCGGCCAGAACGCCGCCTGGGACGCCGACGAGATGGTGGCCCTGCTGCGCTGCGTGGTGGCCAACGCCCCCACCCTCAACGGCACCGACCAGATCCAGGGCCTGTTCTGCCGTGAGGACCAGAACAACCAGCGCCGTCTGGACATGGTCCACCTGGCCGGCCTGCTCTTCGGCGTGCGCGGCCTGGAGTCCCGCAAGGACTACCTCTTCATGGACACCGAGGGCAACCTCCACGACGCCCGCCAGGAGGTGGACACCTACCAGGCGCTGGACCGGATGCGCGACCTGGTCACCGAGGGCCTGATCTCCAGCGCCTTCAAGAACAGCGAGGATATGGAGACCCGCAAGTACCTGGAGAACGACCTGGGCTTCATGCACTACGACTACAACCAGACCCAGACCCTCTACAACGAGGACGGCAAGACCTTCCAGGAGGGCGAGGAGTACCGGGCCGTGATGGTCCCCATCGCCCGCTGGTATGACGGCACCGACGAGGACGGCGTGTATATGCGCTTCACCGAGTCTTGGCGCAGCGTGAAGACCGGCGGCTGGGCCATCTCCGCCAAGGGCGTTCAGGGCGACGACAACAAGCTGAAGGCCGCCCTGGCCCTGATCGACTTCGCCTACACCGACGAGGGCATGACCCTGCTGAGTTACGGCCCCAAGGAGTTCCGCTCCACCATCAAGTTTTCCTTCAACGGCGAGAAGTTCCCCGAGATCTCCGACGCCTGCCGGGCGGAGCTGTGGGATAAGGCCGGCGGCAACTACACCAACTACGCCCGCCAGTACCTGGGCTCCACCCTGTCCTTCGTCAAGCTCCAGTCCTTCGAGTATCAGTGCACCACCGAGGTGGGCCGCGAGGGCGCGGGCTACATCTCCAACGCCATCGCCCTGGGCGTCATCAAGCACCCCAAGCTGGCTGTGGATACCGACAATATGTGGTACACCAGCGTGCCCACCACCCTGCCCACCACCAAGGTGGAGAACGACCAGATCAACAGCTACTCCAGCCTGGGCACCAGCATGTTCGGCGCCTCCAAGGACCAGAAGAACATCCTGGTGGACATCATCGTCGGCGGCTATAAGGAGGAGGGCATGAGCGACGCGGCCTCCGCCGCCGCCGCCGTGGCCAACACCTTCTCCGGCGCCCAGTACCTGAAGCTCCAGACCAGCGGCTGGCAGCGCGCCTACGAGTACTATCAGACCATTCAGGACCAGTGAGCCGTTCCGTCTCATTGACGGAGCGGGAGAGACCGCTGTCCGCGTCCGGAGAACGCGCCGGGCGCGGACAGGCGAAACAGGGAGGTCACTATGTACAAGAAGCAAGTTAAGTGGCAAAAGATTTTCTGTCTGATGGCCCTGATCGTCAGCGCCGTGGTCTTTGTCTACTCGCTGGGGTTGGCAACCGACTTGAACGACGCGCTGAGCAAGGCGATGCCCTTCGCCGAGGACCCGGACAACTCGGCCGTCACCGGCGCCCGGATCTTCTACGACATCCAGCCCTTCAACAAGGCGCTGATGCCGGCGGGCCTGGGCCTGATCATCCTGGCTGTGGTCCTGTTCATCACCAACACCCACAGCCGCCGGCGCTACTACATCGGCAACTACGTCGCCACCGGCCTTTGGTCGGTCGCCGCGGTGGCCACCGCCATCTGGTCCCACATCGAGATCACCGGCTTCAAGGCCCAGTTCCAGAACACCGTGAACTTTGACGAGCTGGCCGCCTACGCCGAGGAGTGGGGGACCCCCGCCCTGACCCGGAACGACACCTTCTGGTTCGACATCCACTACCTGGTCATGGTCCTGCTGCTGGTGATGGTGGTGATCCTGGTGGGCAACGCCGTGTGGAAGACCAGCCTGATGCGGCAGGAGGCCGCCCTCCTGGCCGGGGCCCCGGACAAGAAAGCGGCTGGCGCCCAGGCCAAGTAACACCCAACAAAAACTATACCGTTTGGCGCGGTGAATTCAGAGGGAGGCGACTGCACCATGAAGGAAGAGCAAACCCAGAAGGCGTTTGCGACGAAAGCAAAGCCGGCGGCCGGTCGTGAACTGACGGAGGACCGGATCATCCGGCGCGACAGGATGCGCTTCAAGAAGAACAAGACCTCCGCGAACCTGACCCTGCTGGCCATCCTGCTCAACGTCCTCTATTTCGTGAACCTCTATCAGCAGGACAAGGGCGAGAACCACTACTACCACAGCATGATCATCGGCATCTCCATCGTCTACAACCTGATCTTCATGCTGGCGGCGTTCCTGGCCGAGGAGGGCGTGAAGAACTACAAGAAGAACTACTCGTTCCCCCTGATCGTGCTGGGGGTGATCCAGATCGGGCGGATCTTCATCCTGCCCATGGACGCGCACAGCACCGTCCTGAGCATGGGTCAGACGGTGATGGGCAACGGCCAGTTCACCTACCTGGTGGTCCTGCTGGTCCTCTCCGCGGTCTGCCTGCTGGTGGCGGCGGCGGTCAACCTCGTGAAATGCAGCGAGCTGGCAGCCCATATGAAGACGCTGGAAGTTCGGCCTGACGGCACCCGCGTCCTGGCCGGAAAGTCCGCATAAGGAGGGGTCGAGATGGCAGAGCTGAGCTTACAGCACATCGACAAGATATACGACAACAACGTCCAGGCGGTCTTTGACTTCAATCTGGACGTGAAGGACGGCGAGCTGATCGTCCTGGTGGGACCCTCCGGCTGCGGCAAGTCCACCACCCTGCGGATGGTGGCCGGGCTGGAGGACATCTCCAAGGGGCACCTCTACCTGGACGGCAAGGACATCACCCAGGTCCCCGCCAAGGACCGGGACATGGCCATGGTCTTCCAGAACTACGCCCTGTACGGCCATATGACCATCTATGAGAACATGGCCTTCTCCCTGACCCTCCGCAAGGAGAACCCCAACGTCATCCACAAGAAGGTCCTGGCGGCGGCGGAGATCCTGGGCCTGACCTCCCAGCTCAACAAGAAGCCCAACCAGCTGTCCGGCGGCCAGCGCCAGCGGGTGGCCATGGGCCGCTCCATCGTCCGCAGCCCCAAGGTCTTCCTGTTCGACGAGCCCCTGTCCAACCTGGACGCCAAGCTCCGCGGCGCCACCCGGCGGGAGATCCTGCTGCTGCACAAGCGGTTGCAGGCCACCATGCTCTACGTCACCCACGACCAGACCGAGGCGCTGACCCTGGCCGACCGGATCGTGTGTATGTCCATGGGCCACGTCCAGCAGGTGGGCACCCCTCTGGAGCTCTACGACGCCCCGGCCAACATCTTCGTGGCCAGCTTCATCGGCCTGCCCCCCATGAACCTCTTCGACGCCAAGGTGGAGGGCGACAAGCTGGTCCTCCAGCAGGGCCAGGGCTATCAGGTGGCCCTCACCGACCAGGAGAAGCAGCTCCTGGCCCCCTATCAGGGCAAGGTCATCGTCCTGGGCGTCCGCCCCGAGGACATCGAGGAGGGGGCGGGGCTCCCCGTCACCATCTCCAACAACGAGAACCTGGGTATGAACACCCTGGCCTACGGCAACATCGGCGGCCCCAACGGCGCGAAGATCTGCGCCAAGCTGAAGGGCTGGGTCGGCCATCAGCACGGCGACCAGCTGCAGTTCGCCATCAAGCGGAAGCATCTCTTTGACAAAGAGACGACCAACGCCATTCGGTAAGGGGGCGAGAAGACATGGAAAAGAAGAAAATGGGCTTCGCGGCCGGCTGTAAGGAGTTCATCCGCAAGCGGATCGTCTCCCTCAAGCACAAGCCCCAGACCATCCCCATGATCATGCTGGTGGTGACCTACCTCTACTACTCCCTGCACCTGACCCACATCTCCGACACCACCGCGGCCATCAACATCACCCCCATGGGCCTGTGCGGCTTCGTGTCGATGCTGTTCCCGCTGTTGTCCCTGGTGTGCTTCATGAACGCCTTCCCCAGCCGCAAGCCCGCCAATAAGCCCATGGTGATCCTCCTGTTCGTGATGATGGTGGCGGTGCTGGCGGCGGACGTGGTGTACATGATGACCATCGTTCAGGCGGTCAGCGGGCCCACTAAGACCCTGACCCTCTACATCGGGGACCACTCCAAGCTCGACCCCATGAACCAGGCGCTGAAGACCCTCTGGGTCCACGGGATCCTGGTGGTCATCTCCCTGGCGCTGGTGGCGCTGCTGCCCCTGTACAGCAAGCTCATCCGCAAGATCAAGACCAGCATCGACGTGGAGGCCGGCGAGGAGATGGCCGCCATCAGCGTCTCCGACGACTGAGATGGCCAAAGCATCCGGGAAGGACAACCGGGAACGGCCGGACCGCGAGACGGCCTCGGACTACTACAAGCTGCACACCCGCGCGGTGGAGGACCTGGCCGAGGCCGACGAGTCCAACTCCCCTCCCGTCAGCAAGGCGGAGCTGGAGCGGTACGGCGCCAAGAAGAAGCACGGCATCCCCAACTGGATCAAGGTCTGTTTTATCAAGGCCTGGTTCGCCGGGGCGGTGGAGTTCTTCATGATGGCGGGCCTGGTCGCCGGTTTTCCCGCGATCGCTCTCCCGGAGAATCAGATCGTGATCGTAGGCATCGTTATGGGTATGGTCACCGACCTGCTCACCAATAACATCCTGCGCTTCATGGCAACGCCGGATGGAGCCAACGATCCCTGGATGATGTTCGCCAAGAAGCGGTATTTGTCCTTCTTCCTCAACATCATCTACGGAATGTTCCTGATATTCCTTGTCATCCTGCTCTATGCCCTGACCAACTGGGTCATCAACCTCTTCTATACCGGCCCAGAGCCGGTGAGCCTGGTGATCGAGCCTCTGCTGTTCGGACTGTTCTATATGCTCAGCGACGTGGCGCTGGTGGGGCTGAAAAATCTGATCGTGAAGTTGGTTTCATCCCGGAAAAACAAGAACGTGTAGGAGGGAAAGTCATGTCCACCCTGGAGCTGAAAAATGTAAACAAGATCTATCCCAACGGATTCCACGCGGTTCATGATTTCAACCTCACCATTGACAAAGGTGAGTTCATCGTCTTCGTCGGCCCCTCCGGCTGCGGGAAGTCCACCACCCTGCGGATGATCGCCGGACTGGAGGACATCTCCAGCGGCGACTTCAACATCGACGGCAAGCGGGTCAACGAGCTGGGTCCCCGGGAGAGGGAGGTGGCCATGGTCTTCCAGAGCTACGCCCTGTACCCCAACATGACCGTCTTCGACAACATCGCCTTCGGCCTGACCCTCCAGGGGGTGGACGACGACGTGATCGAGGAGCGGGTGCTGAAGACCGCCAAGATCCTGGGCCTGACCGACTACCTGGACCGCTTCCCCCGGGCTCTGTCCGGCGGCCAGCGCCAGCGTGTGGCCATCGGCCGGTCCATCATCCGCAAGGTGGGCATCTTCCTCATGGATGAGCCCCTGTCCAACCTGGACGCCAAGCAGAGGGTGACCATGCGCTCCGAGATCGCCCAGATCCACCGGGAGGCCGGGGCCACCACCATCTACGTCACCCACGACCAGACCGAGGCCATGACCCTGGCCGACCGGATCGTGGTGATGAAGGACGGCTACGTCCAGCAGATCGGCACCCCCAAGGAGCTGTACTTCGACCCCGTGAACGTCTTCGTGGCCGGGTTCATCGGCGAGCCGCCCATGAACTTCATCCACGCCAATGTGAAGAATGGCCGGATCGCCGTGGGGGAGAACAGCCTGGACCTGACCCCGGTGCTGAAGAACCGGATGGCCCAGTACGAGGGCAAGCGGATCGTCTTCGGCTTCCGGCCGGAGGCCATCGAACTGGGCAAGAAGGAGGACGCCTACCAGATCAACGCCCTGGTGGAGCTGTCCGAGATGCTGGGCGACAACACCAACGTCTACGTGGTGGCCGGGGAGGAACGGGCCATCCTGAAGGTGGATCCCCACGACACCCCGGAGATGGACGCCGCCATCACCTTCTCCATCCCCTACAAGAGCGTCTACCTCTTCGACGAGGAGACCGAAATGGTCATCAAGTGAGAGGCCGGCCCCTTTGAAATGGACAAAAGCTCCGAGTTCTATGGAACTCGGAGCTTTTATTTTTTCCTTGCCAGCCATATTTTTCTGGACTTATTCCCCCAGGCGCGGTATACTATCCATATGGACAAAAAGGATATTTTGGAAGGGAGGAAATCGCTGTGATCCAGATCGGTCTGCGCCTCCACGACGGCGAGAAGCTGCCGCTGGAGGAACTGCTGCCCATCACCGCCAAAAAGGGCTTTCGATGCGTCCACATGGCCCTGGGCAAGTCCCTCAAGGGGGTGCCCAACGGCCCGGAGGCCCTGACCCCCGGCTACGCGGGGTATCTGAGGCGGCTGTTCTGGGACAACGGCCTGGACATCGCCGTGCTGGGCAACTATTTGAACCTGGCCCACCCCGACTCCGCCGCTCTGCGGGAGATCCAGGAGCGCTACTACGCCCATATCCGCTTCGCCGCCTATCTGGGCTGCGCCATGGTGGGCACCGAGACCGGCGCCCCCAACGCCGAGTACAAGTTCTGTCCCGAATGCCGGAGCGACGCCGCCCTGGCCACCTTCATCCGCAACCTCAAGCCGGTGGTCCGCTGCGCGGAGAGCTACGGGGTGACGGTGGCCATCGAGCCGGTGACCAAGCACATCGTCTGGAACCCCCAGCGGTGCCGGGCGGTGCTGGACGAGATCGGCAGCCACAACCTGCGGGTGCTGTTCGACCCGGTGAACCTGCTGAGCATGGAGAACCTGTCCCGTCGGGACGAGGTGCTGGCCCAGGCCATGGAGCTGCTGGGCCCCGACATCGCCATGGTCCACCTGAAGGACTACCTCCCCGAGGACGCCGGCGGCCAGCTCAAGGCCACCGCCCCCGGCCAGGGCGGCATGGACTACCGCCCGGTGATGGCCTACCTGAAGGCCAACAAGCCCTACATCTACGCCACGCTGGAGAACACCTCCCCGGACAACGCGGAGGCCTGCCGGCTGGCCATGGAGCGGGCCTATCAGGAGGCGTGAGCCCGCCGAGGGAGGGAAGCGATGAACACCATCCTGTATGTGGGCGAGCACGCCCGGAGCTTTGACGCCCACTGGCACAGCCACGAGCACTGGGAGCTGGTCTACTGCACCGGGGGGGAGGGGCTCTTCCGGCTGGAGAGCGGCGCCTCCATCCGCTACGGCGCCCGCCAGGCGGTGGCCATCCCCCCGGGGGAACTGCACATGAGCACCTTCGAGCAGGGGCTGGCCAGCACAGAGATCCACCTGACCATGGCCCCCTCCGCCTTCCTCTATAAGCGGGCCTTCCTGGTGGAGGACGACGCCCAGGGCAGCCTGGGGACCATCTTCGCCCAGGCCAGATACCAGTCCCAGTCCGACCTGCGCCGCCGGGACCTGGTGCTCTCCGCCCTGGGGGAGCTGATCGTCAGCTATATGATCGCCTTCCGGGACAGCGGGGAGTTCTCCGTGGCGGTGGAGGTCATCCGCGCCAGCATCCTGCGCAACTTCACCAACCCCGCCTTCGAGCTGGACCGGGAGATCCGCCAGATGCCTTTCAACTACGACTACCTGCGCAAGCTCTTCCAGAAGGAGATGGGCCTGACCCCGCTGAAGTATATGATCGACCTGCGGATGAAGCGGGCCGGGAGCCTCCTCTCCACCGCCTGGACCTGGGAGTATTCGGTGGCCGAGGTGGCGGAAAACTGCGGCTTTTCCGACGCGCTCTACTTCTCCCGGGTGTTCAAAAAATACTACGGCTGCTCCCCCACCGAGTTCGTCAAGCGCAGCAAGGAGGAGCGATGATTTGGTAATATCCGTATTGTCAATATTTAGTGCTGTTTCTAACATATGGTTAAGCAAAACCTTATATTATAATGGAATTTACCAGTGAAAATCTGGCCATTTCCCACAAACCGGCCAGATCCCCGACCTCGGTCGGGCCTACCGCGCCCCGGGCCCTCGCGTGTCCGGTCCGGGGAGGGCGGATCTACAAGGAGGTATCATTATGGGCATCGACATTCGTTATTCCACCGGACCTAACGACGTGAAGCGCTACACCACCGAGGAGCTGCGCCGGGAATTCCTCATCCAGGACCTCTACCAGCCCGACCAGGTGGTGGCGGTCTACTCCCATGTGGACCGGATGGTCACCCTGGGCTGTATGCCGGTGAAGGAGAGCGTGCCCATCGACAAGGGGATGGACGTGTGGCACACCTTCGGGGTGGACTACCTGCTGGAGCGCCGGGAGATGGGCGTGTTCAACATCGGCGGGGACGGCTCCATCACCGTGGACGGCAAGGTCTACGACCTGGGCTACAAGGACTGCCTGTACATCACCATGGGGGCCAAGGAGGTCCTCTTTGCCAGCAAGGACCCCGCCAAGCCCGCCAAGTTCTACATGGTCTCTGCCCCCGCCCACTGCTCTTATGAGACCCGGCTCATCAAGATCGCCGACGCCGCCAAGCGCCCCCTGGGCGCCATGGAGACCGCCAACAAGCGCACCATCAACCAGTTCATCCACCCCGACGTGCTGAAGACCTGCCAGCTGTCCATGGGCATGACGGTGCTGGAGCCGGGCAGCGTGTGGAACACCATGCCCGCCCACACCCACGAGCGGCGCATGGAGATCTATATGTACTTCGAGGTCCCGGAGGACAACGTGGTCTTCCACATGATGGGCCAGGGGCAGGAGACCCGCCACATCGTCATGCGCAACGAGCAGGCGGTCATCAGCCCCTCCTGGTCCATCCACGCCGGGGCCGGCACCAGCAACTACACCTTCATCTGGGCCATGGGCGGCGAGAACCAGGCCTTTGACGACATGGACACCATCCCCACCACCCAGCTGCGTTGACGGCGGCTTTTGTCCGGAAAAATCAAGCAGCGAGGGGAGGAGCTGTATGAAATTCCACCTTTTGAACGCCACCTCGGTGTCCGCCTGCTTTGAGCTGGACAACCAGGAGCCCTACTACGCGCCGGAGCGCTTCGACGTGACCCTGGACGGGCAGAGCGCCCTTACCGGGGTGGAGACCAACGTGTTTTCCCTGTTCGGTCTGACCCCCGGCACGGAGTACCGGGTGGCGGTGGGGGAGGAGGAGCTGACCTTCCGCACCCTGACCGAGAGCGCCTGCCTCAACGTGCGGGACTTCGGGGCCAAGGGGGACGGCGCCGCCGACGACACCGCCGCCGTTCAGAACGCCATCAACGTCTGCCCCTCCGGGGGGCGGGTGTGGGTGCCCGCGGGGACCTACCTCATCCGGCCCCTGGTCCTCAAGTCCGATCTGACCCTCCACCTGGACCTGGGGACCACCCTGCTGGCCGACCCGGAGGAGGAGCACTTCCCCCTTCTGCCCGGCGAGCCGGAGGACGGGGTGACGGGGGAGAACATCCAGGTCAACACCTGGGAGGGATCCCCCGCCCTGGGGCGCCAGAGCATCCTGTCGGCCTACTACGCCCAGAACATCACCGTGGTGGGCCAGGGCGTCATCGACGGCAACGCCACCTTCGATACCTGGTGGAAGGACGTGAAGGCCCGGACCATCGCCCGGCCCAAGCTGGTCTTCTTCAACCACTGCGAGCACGTCACCTTCCACGGCATCCTGGGGCGCAACTCCCCCGCCTGGAACTTCCACCCCTTCTTCTGCAAGGACGTGGGCTTTTACCAGATCGCCGTGGAGGCCCCCGCCAACTCCCACAACACCGACGGCACCGACCCGGAGAGCTGTGACGACGTGCGCTATATCGGCGTGCGCTTCTCGGTGGGGGACGACGCCATCGCCATCAAGTCGGGGAAGATGTACATGGGCATGAAGTACAAGACCCCCGCCACCCGCCACCTCATCCGCAACTGCCTGATGGAGCGGGCCCACGGGGCCCTGACCCTGGGCAGCGAGATCTCCGGCGGCATCCAGGACCTGACGGTGAGCCAGTGCCTCTTCTCCCACACCGACCGGGGCCTGCGCATCAAGACCCGCCGGGGCCGGGGGGAGCAGTGCGTGGTGGACGGGGTGGAGTTCTCCAACATCCGCATGGACAACGTCATGTGCCCCATCGTCATCAATATGTACTACTTCTGCGACCCGGACGGGAAGACCGAGTACGTCTGGAGCAAGGAGACCCTGCCGGTGGACGAGCGGACCCCCCACATGGGCTCCTTCACCTTCCGGGATATGACCTGCACCGACTGCGAGTGGGCCGCCGCCTACTGCTACGGCCTGCCGGAAATGCCCATCGACAGCGTGACCATCCGGAACGTGTCCTTCACCTTCAAGCCCGACGCCCAGGCGGGCAAGCCCGCCATGATGAGCTACATCGAGGACGTGTCCAAGCTGGGGCTCTACTTCAACTGCGTCAAGTCCGTCACCCTGGAGAATGTGCGGGTGGAGGGCCAGGAGGGCCAGCGGGTGGTCACCGAGAATGTGAAGGAGGTGACCGACCGGTGAACGTCATCGAGCGCTACGTCCAGCAGATCCTGGACGGCTCCACCCCCGACAAGCCCCTGTGGAACATCGAGAAGATCCACCAGGGCAAGATCAACGGCTGGAACTATATCGACGGCTGCATGATGATCGCCCTGCTCAATCTGCACGAGATAACAGGGAGGAATATCTACTTCGATTTCGCCGAAAAGTATTTGGATTACTACGTCCTGGAGGACGGCTCCATGCGGGGCTACAAGGAAGAGGACTACAACCTGGACAACCTGTGCGAGGGCCGTCCCCTCTTCGACGTGTACGCCGCCACCGGCAAGGAGAAGTACCGCCGGGCCATCGAGACCCTTTACGGCCAGATCCAGCGCCAGCCCCGGACGGCGGAGGGCAACTTCTGGCACAAGCAGATCTATCCCAACCAGGTCTGGCTGGACGGGCTCTACATGGCCCAGGTCTTCTACACCAAGTACACCACCCAGTTTGAGGACTGCGCCAACTACCCGGACATTCTCAACCAGTTCCGCACCGTCCGGGCCAGGATGTACGACCCCGCCACCGGCCTCTACCGCCACGGGTGGGACTCCAGCGGCAAGGCCTTCTGGTGCGAGCCGGACGGCCGGAGCAAGAACCCCTGGCTGCGGTCCCTGGGCTGGTTCTCCGCCGCCCTCATCGACGTGACCAGCCAGTTGGCCGACGGCCACGAGGCGATGCGGGACGAGCTCACCGGCATCGCCCGGGAGCTGGCGGGGAGTCTGGTCAAGTACGTGGACGAGAAGGCGGGGATGCTCTGGCAGGTGCCCGACCAGCCCGGGCGGGAGGGGAACTACCCCGAGACCTCCGGCTCGGCCATGGCCGCCTACTTCTTCCTCAAGGGGGCCCGCACCGGCATCCTGGACGCGTCCTACGCCCCCGTGGGCGCCAAGATCTTTGAGAACATCTGCAAGACCTACCTCACCGAGGTGGACGGCCGGCTGAACCTGGGCGGCATCTGCCTGGTGGCCGGCCTGGGGCCGGAGAGCAACCGCCGCCGGGACGGCAGCTATGAGTACTACATCTCCGAGCCGGTGGTGGAGAACGACGCCAAGGGCCTGGCCCCCTTCCTGATGTGCTATACCGAGCTGCTTCGGGCGGGGGTGGACCTGTCCTTCCTGGACTGAGCCGGGCGCGCGAGAACTGGGATCAACAAAATTTACGATAAAGGAGTCTGATCATCATGGTAAACGACAAGAGCTTCCGTCTGGACGGGAAGGTGGCCCTGGTCACCGGGGCCAGCTACGGCATCGGCTTCGCCATCGCCTCCGCCTACGCCAACATGGGCGCCACCATCGTCTTCAACGACATCAAGCAGGAGCTGGTGGACAAGGGCCTGGCCGCCTACAAGGAGCTGGGCATCACCGCCCACGGCTACGTCTGCGACGTCACCGACGAGGCCGCCGTCCAGGCCTTCGTGGCCCAGGTGGAGAAGGAGATCGGCGTCATCGACATCCTGGTGAACAACGCCGGCATCATCAAGCGCATCCCCATGCTGGAGATGACTGCCGAGCAGTTCCGCCAGGTCATCGACATCGACCTCAACGGCCCCTTCATCGTGTCCAAGGCGGTCCTGCCCGGCATGATCAAGAAGGGCCACGGCAAGATCATCAACATCTGCTCCATGATGAGCGAGCTGGGCCGGGAGACCGT
>CANRBW010000010.1 GCA_947628975.1 uncultured Oscillospiraceae bacterium
GGGAGATGTTGATCTTATACATCTCCATGTTCAGCTCGTTGGCGATGACCTGGGCGCACATGGTCTTGCCGGTGCCGGGCGCTCCGGCGAAGAGGATGGACAGCCCCCGGCCGTAGGTGATCTTCCGGTCGAAGCCCCACTGGCCGTAGACCTGGTACTGGTACTTCACATGGCCGCAGGCGTGCTGGAGCAGACGCTTCTGGTCCTCCGGCATCACCACGTCGTCCCAGCCGAAGGCGGGGCGCACCCGCCGGGCCAGGTCCCCCAGCTTGTGGACCGCCTGGCGGTAACAGCACTGGTGCAGCTCCCGGCTGGGGACGCTCCCCCGGCCGTCCAGCCGGGCCAGCCCCGCGGCCTGGCCGCAGGCCAGGGCGATCTGCCGGGGGGAGAAGCGGAACTTGGCCGCCAGTTCCTCCGCCGTCACCCCCTCCGCGGTCAACCGGCCCAGCCCCGCCCGGAACAGGCGGATGCGCTCCTCCTCGGTGGGGTCCGGGATCTCCAGCTCCACCGTCAGCCGGTCGAACCGGGCCCTGGCGGGCAGCTGGGTGAGGAAGAAGATCCGCCCCTCCCTGGGGGCCAGGTCCAGGATGTCCCGGAGCAGCCGCTCCCCCGTGGGCTGGAGCTTTCCGTCCTGGTCGGTCCGCTCCATGTGGCAGAAGGCGCAGGCCGCCCCGGTGAGCCGGGCGGCCAGCAGGGCCTCCCTGGCCCGGTCGGTCTGGTCCTCCCCGTCCAGCTCGGCGAAGACGCACCGCTCCCTCCGGCGGGCCATCAGGTGCTCCACCTGGAAGCGCTTGCCGGACCCCGGCCCCCCGGTGAGGCAGACCACCCGCCCCCCCGGCTCCGCCAGCAGGGCGTCCAGCCGCCGGGCCAGCTCCTGGCCGATGATCAGCGGGGCGGCGGGGGCGTCGGCCGCCCCGTCGAACAGCCGCAGGCCCGGCGCGGGGGCGATCCCACCGGTGCTCAAGAACTCCAGGACCAGCGGGTGGAGCGCCAGGGCCCCCGCCGCCAGCCTCTCCCGGTCAAAGAGGCCGGTGAAGGCGTCCCGCCGGGCGAACCGGGACAGGTACTCCTCCATGTTCCCCTCCAGGGGGAGAAAGAGCTGTACCGCCAGGGCGGTGGTGGGGATCTTCTGGGTGATGTCGTCCTGGAGGTAGGCCAACAGTTTCTCGTATTTCCGGTCCAGGGCGGCGGCGTAGGCCAGCACCACGCAGTCGCGCTCGAACTCGTCCAGCCCGAACCGCCGGGCCAGGGCCAGCAGGGGGAACTCCGTCCCGGTGCGGGCCAGACGGGTTCGGATGGTCTCCCAGGAGGCGGCCATCTGGGCGGCCTCTTCCCCATCCATCTGGGCGGGCAGGCCCAGCTGGGCCGCCTTGAGCAGGTTGTGCTCGAACTCCTCCCTGGTGACCACCAGCCCCAGCATATTGCGCATATCGTTCTTCGGCCCCAGCCACTGGTGGTGGCGGTAGAAGAAGTAGACCCGCAGGTCCAGCCAGGCGAACAGGTCGCTCATCAGCTCCCACTGGCTCTCATACCCCCGGCCCATCTTCTCGTAGGCCACGTCCCGGAGTTCGTGCTCCTCCATCCCGTCCACCTCCTCAGGGGGTCTTCACCATCATCGCCGGCGTGGCCAGGGGCTGGATCACGCCGCCGTAGCCGCAGATGAGTTTGCTGGTGTTGTTCAGCAGGGGTTTTTTGTTCACCATCACCGTGGGACAGCCCGGCGCCCACGGGGCCACCGTCAGCGGCACGCAGGGCATGGGGGTGAGCACCCCCAGGGCCGCCGCGGTGGCCGCCGCCACGGTGGGGTTGGCCAGACTGGTGCACATGCCGAAGGTGGGGAACTTGTTGTCCATAATGGTGGCCGCCATCATCTTGCACATGGTCACCGTCTGGTTGCTGGAGACCATCAGCGGGGACGGGATCATCCCGAAGGTGCAGGTACACATGGCCGTCATGACCAGCGGATTGCCCATCGCGCTCTCCTCCTATTTCAGCGTCAACTCCAGGGTGTTCCCCCCCTGGTCCAGCTCCGCCCGGCCCAGCAGGCCCCGGTCCTCCTGGAAGGCCAACACCTCGCAGGGGTCCCGCAGCAGGGCGGTGACCGCGCCGGCGTCGTCGGCCCGGTAGCGCTGGGCGGGCAGGAGCCGCCTCCCCCGGCCGTGGGGCCGGAGCAGGGGCCGCTCCAGCCAGCCGGTCTCCCCCTGGAGGTCCCGGAGGACCACCAGCTCGCTGTCCGCCCCGTCCTCCAGCAGAAGGGGGGCGGGGACGGAGACGGCGTCGGGCACCTTGCAGAACAGCCGCAGGGACTCCGCCCCGGTCTCCGCGTCGCTCTGGGCCAGCTTGATCTCCGGCCCCGCGGCGGTGGCCAGCCAGAACAGCGTCCCCGCCGCCGGCGCGCCGTCCCGGCGCAGGGTGACGGTCAGCCGGGCGGGGGGGCGGCGGAAGGGGTAGCCCACCCCGGGCTTCAGCGTCACGTCCAGCTCCGGGGCCCGCTCCCCGGCGGTGAAGTCCACCGTCTCCTCCCGGTAGCCCCGGCAGCGCAGGACCAGCCGGTGGGGCCCGGCGGGCAGGTCGGTCAGGACCAGATAGCCCTCCCGCTTCCCCACCGGTCGGCAGGGCCGCCCGTCCAGGGTGCACAGCACCTTGGACGGGACCACCGGCAGGCCGGTGAAGGCGTCCCGCACACGGAAAACGCCCCCCACGCGAAAGGAGATCATGACCCCTCCCCCTCTCTGCGCCGGGGCTGGGCCTGGTCGGTCTCGATGGTGATGTCGGTGACCCGGCTGACCCTCCGCTCCCTGCGGGAGTCGATCTCCACGTTGCCCAGCAGGACCACGAAGGAGAGCTTGTAGCTCTTGGCGTTGTTGTTCCAGATCTTCAACAGCTGGTCCATGGAGGTCTTCTCCAGCGTCAGGGTGATGGCGGCCCCCCGCTCCCGCAGGGAGCCGGAGAGGTACTTCTCGTCGATCACCGGGTGGTCCTTCAGCGTCTGGAGGGCCGCCCCCACCATGCGGTAGAGGTCCGCCTCCCTCAGCTGGGTGGGGGCCTTGGAGTGGGCGGTGACCAGGAAGCGCAGGTTGTACCGGGCGGGCCGGATCCGCTGGATGTCCCGGCTCACCTGGTAGTACCCCATCTCCACCCCCTGGGTGTCCTCCTCCACCTGGTAGAGCCAGACGGTGAGCTGGTCGTTCTCGTTCTCATGGGGGGAGCACAGGGCGATGAGCTCCCGGTTGGCGATGGGCTCCGGGGTCAGCGTGTCCCGGAGCAGCTCCACCAGGGCGTTCCCCGCCTCCACCAAGGCCGTATAGTCCGCCATATCCGCCCCTCCTTTTCTTCTGGGTTCAGGCCGCCGCCTCGCCGCTCTCCTGCGGCTGGGCGGCCCCCTTCAGGTCCTCTACCGCGTCCTCCAGGTTCTGGACGCGCTCCTCCTGTCTCCGCGCCGCCTCCTGGGCGGCGTCCTCCTTCTGCTTGCGGTCCTGGGCGTCCGCCTGGGCGGCCCGGATGGCCCCGTCCCGCAGTTCCTGGAAGGGGGCGGCGTACCAGCCGTAGTTCTGGGCGACCCAGCCCCCGGACAGGTAGTTGAGCCGGTTGAACTGGCTGGTGTAGGCCCCCGCGGTCTGGATCATGGCGGCGGCCGCGTCGCTCACCGCGCCCTGGGCGTCATACAGGGCGGACCGCTCCAGGGAGCCCTTGACGTAGGACTGGATGGCCCGGTCCAGGGCGGCCCTGGTCCGGTTCAGGGTCTGGCGGGCCGCCTCCACGTTCTCGTAGGCCACGCTCAGGTCCAGGACCTGGCGCTTGATGTCCAGGGAGAGCTGGGCGGTGTCCACCTCCGCCTGGTCGGCGGCCACCGACAGGGCGTAACTCTCCGCGTCGGCGTACAGGGCGGCGGCGTCGATGCCGCTGGCGTCCTCCAGCCGCAGGACCCCCGACAGGTCCAGCCCGGCCAGGTCCTGGCCGGTGAGGGACTTGGCGGTGTACTCCGCCTCCTTGCGGAGGACCTGGTACTGGTAGATCTGCCTGTCCCGCGCGTCCAGCTGGTCCTGGACGGCGTCCACCGCCTCCTGGGTGGTCTGGCCCCGCCCCAGCAGGTCGGTCTGCTCCCGCAGGGTCTCCTCGTCCAGGGGCCTGGCCGCCTCCAGGGCGGTCAGGGCCTGGTCGTAGACGTAGTAGTCGATCATGGCGTTCATCAGGTCGTAGGCGTCCTTGGGCGTGTCCACCGCCCGCAGCAGGGAGGGCACGTTCGCGGCCACCCCGCCCCCGGCGGAGCCCGGCCTGCCGCCGGAGCCGGTGGAGCCGGACCCGCTCCCGGACCCGGTGGAGCCGGCGCCGCCCCCAGTCCCGGCGCCCGCGCCGGAGCCGGAGTCGTCCGACTCGGACCCGCCGGTCTCCGTGTCAGACCCGCCGGTCCCCGCGCCGGAGCCGGAGCCCGTTCCACTGTCGGAGCCGGTCCCACCGGCCCCGGAGCCCGTGCCACTGCCGGACCCGGACCCGTCGGACCCGGAACCCGTGCCACTGCCGGACCCGGACCCGTCGGCCCCGGAACCCGTGCCACTGTCGGAGCCGGACCCGTCAGCCCCGGAGCCTGTTCCACTGCCGGAGCCGGTCCCACCGGCCCCGGAGCCCGTACCACTGCCGGACCCGGTCCCACCGGCCCCGGAGCCCGTACCACTGCCGGACCCGGACCCGCCGGACCCGGAGCCCGTTCCACTGCCGGCCCCGGACCCGTCAGCCCCGGAGCCTATTCCACTGCCGGACCCGGACCCGTCAGCCCCGGAACCCGTTCCGCCGCCGGAGCCGGACCCGTCAGCCCCGGAGCCCGTACCGCTGCCGGAGCCGGAGCCGTCAGCCCCGGTGCCCGTGCCACTGTCGGAGCCAGTCCCACCGGCCCCGGAGCCCGTGCCACTGCCAGCCCCGGAACCCGTGCCACCGCCGGAGCCCGCGCCGCCGCCGGCCCCGCCCACGGGGCCGCCGTTCTCGCCCAGGGCGTCCAGGACCTCTAGTAGAGCGTCCAGCTTCTCCCTGGCCTCGTCCAGCGCGGGGTCCACCGACTCCGCCGCCCCCGCCGGCATCTCGCCGCCCCGGCGCCAGAGGATCTGGACCGGCGCGCCGGTCCCGTCCCGGCTCAGGAGGGTGCAGGTGTAGCTCCCGTAGCCATACCAGCTCTGGACCCAGTTCCCCCCGGCCACGCCGTCGGGCTGGAGGATGGCGCCCTGCTCCACCGAGGTGGTGGGGGTCTCCTCCCGGTCCAGCTGGGCCCAGGCCCCGGCCTCGTCCAGGTCCTGCCAGGGGAGCAGTCCCTCCCCCGGCGTGCCCGCCTCAGGAGCCAGCCACAGCCGGTAGACCTGGGGGGCCTCCTCCCCCTGCTGATAGTTGCACAGGGCGGTGAGGCCCAGGTCCTTGTTGTAGATGAGGAAGCCGTCGCTGCCGTCCGTCTCGGTGACCGACGCCTCGCCGAAGGCGGCGCGCAGGTCCTCGGCGGTGAGGGTGAGCAGCCACGCCCCGTCCAGGGTGCCCCGGTCCATCTCCCCGGCGTACACCGCCTTGCCGCTCTTGGCGTAGACGGTGCCGAAGCCGTCAGGGGTCAGGTCGTCGCTCTCCCCCTCGTACCACAGCCGGCCGCCCCGGTACCACTGGATGGCCCCGGCGGCCTCCCCGGCGGAGAAGTCGGCCTGGATCCGGTCGCCCCCCTCCAGATAGACGGTCCCCGCGCCCTCGTAGAGCCCGGCGGAGAACCCGCCCTTGTAGAGCAGACTCCCCTCCTCCCGGTAGTAGGAGCCCTCGCCCTCGTACTCTCCCTGGGCGAAGCTGCCCCGGTACTCCACCGCGCCGCTGGGGTAATAGGTCTCCCCGCTGCCCTGGTAGAGCCCGTCCTGGAAGTTGCCCTGATAGCGCACCGCCCCATTGGCGTAGGCGGTGCCGGTGCCGCTGGCCTTGCCGTCGGCAAAGCCGCCCTCGTACGCCAACTCGCCGTCCTGGTACAGCCGCCCCGTTCCCTGGTAGACCCCGGCCAGCAGCTGGCCGTCGTAGACCAGCACCCCCGCCTCGTAGCACAGGCCCTTGCCACTGCGCAGGCCGTCCACAAAGGGCCCTTCGTAGGTCAGCAGACCGTCCTGGTCATACTCCTTGCCCTCTCCCTGGAGGACGCCGTCCTCCAACCGGCCGCTGTACATGGGCACCTTCTTGTCCTCGTCGTAGTAGACCACCACCCGCCCTGACCAGTCGGCCACCCGCTTGTCCTCCTGCCAGAAGTGGGCGGTGAAGAAGTGGCTGAGCAGGAAGGGCCATATCACGAAGATGAACAGCAGGACCACCGCCACGATGCCCACCGCCACCAGGACCAGGAAGGACTTGGAGATGAACAACCTCTGGGTCTCTATGTAGTCCCCCCGTTCCGAGGGCTTTTTCATGGCGGCGGCCGCCCCCTGGACGGTGGCGGTGGCCGCCTTGGTGGCGTTCCGGGAGAAATTGGTGAGCTGGCGGAACTTGCCGCTCACCCCCGTGATCTGACGGGAGAAAAACGCCCGGATCGTCCGGAAAAAGGTGCCCAGGGAATTCATCAGTTGTCGCAGGAAAAAACTCATAGACCTAGATCCTCCTTAGCCGCTTCTCGCGGTGTAACAGCTTTCAGCGCAGCAGCAGCATGGCCGCCACGCAGACCACGGCCAGCGCCAGGGCCACCGCCCATCCGATCCGGACCGCCCGCCGCCGGTCCCGGTCCGCCCGGCCGTACAGCGGCTGGACCGGACTGCGGCGCTGATAGCCGTCCGGGGCCGGCGGGGTCGGGGGGGCCTCCAGAGGGGTCAGGGGCCCGTCCGGGCCGGTCAGGACCCGGGGCTCCTCCCCCGCCGCGGTCCGTCCGGCCAGCTGTTTGGCCTGCTCCAGCAGGCCGGATCGAGCGGTCTCCACACGCGCCATTCCCCTTCCCTCCTATTCCCGTTCAAAGGCGGACCCGGGGTCCAGGCTGGGGGTCTCCTGGGGGTCCTTTTCCATCTGGTTGGCCAGGTAGAGGTAGTAGCGGGCTCCGCCGTCCCCCGTGCCCTGGCGCACCAGGCTGAGGAAGACCCGCTTGGCCTGGGAGAAGTCCCCGGCGTACAGCGCGTAGACCCCCTCGGCGAAGCGGTCCTTGGTCTGCCCCTTGAGCTTGCGGCTCTCGTAGGGGTCCCCGTCAAAGATCTCGTAGGTCCGCAGCAGCGCCCCGCCCACGGCGCACTTGCCCATGTAGCGGCAGGCGTAGCCCTCCGCCTTGGCGGCCACCGCCTCGGTGCACAGGATGTTGGCCTCCAGCCGGTCGCACAGCTCCAGCAGGTGCTGGGTGGCGGAGAAGCTGGCGGAGATGGAGGTGGGCTCGATCTGGGCCTCGTCCCCCACCACGCCCAGGATCACGTCCCCCTCGTCCAGGGCGATGCGGGCGGTCACCGGCGGGCGGTCCTCGGTCTGGCGCTGGCTGTTGATCTCCAGGATCTCCTGCTGGATGGCCACCGCGGCGCTCACCGCCACGGCGCTGCCCGCCTCGAACACCGCGTCATAGCCGCCGTAGGCGAAGTTGAACACCGCCCCGCCCTTCTCGGTGACGATGGAGGCGGTCCGCTCCAGGATCTCGTTGATGTTTTCAAACAGCGTCTCCCCCCGGCCCTGGTAGACCTGGTCCGGGAAGCGGAAGGAGAAGGTCATGGCCGCCAGGTGCCGGGTGGCGAAGGCCCGCTTGTCCACCTGGGCGATGGACTGCTTCCCCAGCAGGGACAGCACCCGCTCCGGCACGAAGCGGCGGTAGGCCCGCTCCATCTCCCCGTGCCGCTCCTCCAGAGCGCCGATGGTCCGGGACAGGGCGTTCACGTCCTCCGCCAGGCTGGTCAGCTCGTCCCCGCCGCCCTGCCGGATGGAGACCTCCCTCTCCCCGGCGTTCAGGGCGTCCACGCCGCCCATGATCCGCCGCAGGCCCAGGGTGACCCGGAGCAGGACCATCAGGGCCAGCAGGGTGATCAGGGCGGCCAGCGCCGCCAGCTCCCGGACGGTCCAGAGCACATGGGTCCTGCTGTGGGCCAGCAGCGCGTCGCCGTCCACGTCCACGGTGAGCACCCGCTGTCCCAGGGACTGGCAGAATACGAACCTGGGGTGGTCCTCCGGCCCCTCGGTGCCGAAGGAGGAGCCCTCCTCCAAGGCCCGCTGGACCAGGCCGCGGTCAAAGCCGCCGTAGAGCTCCCCTCTGGACCCGGTGGGGATGCCGGTGCTGTCCGCCGCCAGATACCACCGCCGGGAGGCGTCCCGGGTGAAGAGGGCGGCGCGCACGTCCCGGTAGGTCCCCCCCTCCGTGCCGACCAGTCCGGCGGCGACGTGCCGGGGCAGGTCCTCCTCCGGCAGGTCCTCCGCCATGGCCAGGCGGGTGGTGATCTCCAGCATCTCCTGGCCCTCCCGCTCCGCCGCGGCGCGGATGGAGCGGGGCGCGGCCAGCTGGGCCAGGGCGGCCACCGCCAGGACGGCCGTGGCCACGATCAGCGTCCCCCACCGGACCAGCAGGGGCAGCCGGAGCCGCCGGGCCTCGCACACCACATACCACAGCAGCAGGGTGACCAGCGTCACCCCCACGCCCAGCCCAGCCAGGATGAGCGCGCACTTCCAGGGGGCCCGGTGGAGCATCCCGGTCAGGTCGGTGACGTTGGTGCCGTCGTCCAGCACCAGGCGCATCCCGTCCAGCAGGAGGATGGGCTCCCCGTCCCGGTCGATGGTCATGTAGGTGCAGTGGTCCAGGTCATAGTTCACGCCCTCCCGCTCCAGCGCCATGTAGGGGTAGGGCTGCCAGATGAAGAAGTCGGCGCAGTAGAGCACCATATCCGTCTCGTTCAGGTAGTAGGCCCCCATGTTGGCCCAGGTGAGGTGGGAGATGTTCTGCCCCTGGGCGTAGGCCGGGTCCAGGTCCCGGCGGATCACCTGATCCCCCGTGGCGATGGCCCAGCTCCCCTCCCCCCGGATCAGTCCGTCCCGCAGGTCGGGCTGGGTCACGCTCTCCAGCTGTTCCACCCCGCCGGTGATGCTGGTCCTGTAGAAGTGGATGGTGTCCCCCTGGCGGACGCCGAAGTACAGGGAGGTCGCGTCCGCCGCCCAGAAGTCGGTCACGCCCACGTTCGCCATCTGCTCCCGGAGGTTGTCCCCCGTGGTGGGCAGGGCCAGGAGCCGCTCCGCCGTCCCCCCGTCGAACCGGTAGAGCACCAGCTCCGCGGGGGACTTGGACAGATCGAACAGGGAGAGGATGTAAAAGTCGTCGGAGTTGACATAGAGCCTCTGGGGCAGCGTGTTCTCCCCAATGGCCGACATATCCACCCGCCAGAAGCCGGTCTGGTGGCCGCTCCGGTCCCCCTGGGAGAGGAAGTAGCCCTTCTGGTCCTGGCCCAGGGCGTAGATCTTCTTGTCCGCCCCCGAGGCCACCAGGCTGTACACCTGGCCGCCCACCCCGCTGGCCAGGGTGGAGACGCACTGGGAGACCAGGTCCCAGGCCGTCAGGGCGGTCCCGGCGGCCAACAGCAGGAGGATCAGCACAAAGACCGCCGCCTTCCTCAGCTTTTCCATGCTCCTCGCCTCCTTCTTCCCGATCTCCATTTGAGGTACGCCCCCGCCTGCCGGAACAGACGGCTCACCGGGTTGCGACCCTCCAGGTCCTCGTAGGCCGCCTGGATCCCGTCCCGCCGCTCCCGCCACAGGGCGTAGAGCTGGACCACCCCCGGCAGATCCCGGCGGTCCAGCTCCTCCAACAGCTCCAGCTCCTCCCGCGGCGCGCCGAACCGGGGCCGCAGGAGCTTGCGCAGCTGGTCGGCGACGAGGTAGACCAGCTCCCTTGGGCACATCCCCTCCATGGGCAGCACCTGGAAGCGCAGCCTCAGCCGGCCGCTCTTCCCGTCCACCAGCACGTTGTCCGACAGCATAGCCGCGCAGCTCACCGGGGCGGGCAGGTCGGCCAGGTTCAGCGCCTGGTCCATCAACTGCCCGGCGTAGTCCAGCCTCTCCCGCCAGCTGTGGCGGTCCCCCAGGTAGAAGACCTGGTCGATGCCGGTCCCCTCCCGGTCCTCAAAGACGGTGACCAGGCTCCCCTTCTCCAGAAACATCTCCAGAAAGTCGGGGCAGCCCTTCAGCCGGTCAAATCCCGCCAGCTGTTCCTTCAGCCACGGCCCCTCGTAGAGGTTCAGCAGGCAGGAGCGGACCTCCCGGTCCAGGATGTCCACCGCCTGCACGCAGGCGTAGTGCTCCTCCACCCGGATGACCCGGACGACCTTATACCGCTCCCTCACCCAGAAGGCTTCCACCGCTCCCCCTCCTTTCCCGTTTCTCTCTCACCGCCGCGGCGGCGTTATTCCACGATGACGAACGCGCTGGCGCTGACCTGGGGGTCGGCGTTGGCGGTGGCGGTGATCTCGTAGGTCCCCGGCAGCTCAGGGGCCTGGTAGAGGCCGTTGTGGTCGATGGCGCCGCCGCCCTCGCCCTTGACCGCCCACTGGACCCCCTTGTCCTCGCTGCCCACCACCTCGGCCAGCAGCTGGAGGCTCCCCCGGCACTCCAGCCGGGAGAACTCCGGGGTGACGCGCAGGCTGACGCCCCGCTGGGCCAGGATCCGGCTGGTATCCCGCTCCGGCTTCTGGACGAAGTAGTGGACCCGGATGAGGTTGCCCTCCACCGTGTCGTGGAGCCACACCCCGATCCGCATGGTCCCCCGCTCCGGGTAGATCACCGCGGCGGCATCCGCCCAGGGCGGGTTGAGCTTGCTCCCCTTCCCCCGGAAGATCTCGCTGCTGCCCACCAGCAGGGCGGTCTCCTCCTTCTCGGTGTCCTTGAACTCCACGCTCAGGCGCACGTCCACCGCCCCGGCCCCCAGGCCGTGGGCAATCTCGTCGGAGAAGACCCGGCTGTTCACCCGGATGCCGCCGGGCAGGGGGATGTCCACCGTCCCGTGGGCGATGGCGTAGTCGTACTGCTCCGGGGAGGGGATGCCGAAGTCCAGGTGGAGCCCGCCGGTGGAGGGCTGATAGACCGCCTTCACGTCCGGCTGCTGCCAGTATTCCAGCGACCTGGTCGAGGTGGTCACCCGCAGGTCGGCGGCGCCCTGGGTCTGGACGGCGGTCTCCCGCTTGATCCCCTGGCCGAAGGGCAGGTCGGTCACCCCGTTGACGAACACCCCGTCGGCGGAGCGGATGAGCTCCAGCTTGGCCAGGTAGACGGGCAGGTCCTGGCCCCGGATGTGCCGCTCCAGGCTGTCGCCCCGGCGGCGGTGCTCCTGGAGGGCGTCCCGATCCCGGCACAGGGCGGTCCGCGCGTCCACCGTCAGATGGTTCTTGTAGCGGTGGCTGCCCAGCTCCACGTTCAGCTCACAGCCGGAGGGGAACAGCTGGCCCTCCACGCCGTCCAGCGCCCTGGCCCGGAGGGGGAAGTCCACGGTGTAGACCATCCGCCCCTCCTCCTTGCTCTCCTTCCAGTCCAGCTTGACCCGGCCGTTGTCGCTCTCCACGAAGGTGTTCTCCCCCTCCAGGGAGAAGCGCACCGGCGGGGTCTGGGCGTTTTTCACCACCAGGATGTGGACCTGGAACTCCTCCCCGGCGCAGGCGGCCCCCGGCGCGGACAGCACCAGGGTCAGCTCCTCGCCCTGGTAGAGGACGCTCACGTTCTCCTCCCCCGCGGCCTCCAGCAGCTCCTGATAGGTGGGGGGCTGGGCGGTGAGGTAGAGCTTCCCGCACTCCCTGGTCAAATCGAACTGCCGCTCGTCCCCCTGCTGGACGCCGGTGGCGTTCACCGGCTCCACGTCCTCCTCGTCGTAGCGCAGGCAGAGGTAGGCGTCCCGGCTGTCCTTCAGCTCCTCCTGCCCCTCCAGCATCCTCAGCTTGCGGAAGACCGTCTCCGGCAGGACGATCTCCCTGCCCCGGTAGTCCAGGGCCATGCCGCTTTCGATCATCAGGGTGGACTCGTCGCTGGCGGTGACCCCCAGACCGCACACCACCCCGGGCCCGGTCACCAGGCGGTTGAGCATGGCCCGCTTCTCGTTGTGGTAGGTCTGCTCTTTTTCAAAGTCCCGGACGGTGAGCAGCTTGCCGTAAAAATAGCGGTTGCGCTCAAAGGGAGAATATTTGCCGTTATTCATTCCTTTCTCCTCCAATCGTGGTGTCGTTGTGGATGGTCACCTGTTCGTTGATGGCGGCGGGGACATAGCCGCCCACGGTGGAATTGATCCCCAGATAGGTGTGCCAGTCCAGCTGGACGCACTGCTTGAGCTGGATCATCCGCATGGTCATCCCCGCGGGGATGACCTCCTCCATCTGGCGCTGGAACTCCTGGCGCTGGCGCTGGCTGGCGAAGGTGTCCTCCGGCAGAAGGACGAAGAAGCAATAGGGGTCCTCCCCGTACAGCCGCCGGTAGACCTCCGGGTCCCGGCACTCCGGCCGGTTGGGGGAGACCTGGAAGTGCTCGACCAGGATGGGCTCCCGCCCGGTCAGCCGCCGGACGCTCCGCCGGACCCCCTCCACGGTGTAGAGGCTCTCGTGGTCGGCCAGGGCGGAGCGGATCCTCTGCCGGAGCAGGTCCGGGTCCTCCTCCCAGTCCACGCACATCCAGGCGGCCAGATACCGCAGCATCTCCCCCTGGGCCCGCTGGTAGTCGATCCGGCCCGGCATCCCGTCGATGGCCCGCTCCATATCGGCGTACATACTGTCGAAAATGGACAGGAACCGCCGGGTGAAGTCCTGGCTCTGGTAGATGGCGGGGAGGTAGTCCACCATGTGGTCCCCCGCCATCCACAGCCGCAGACGCCGGACCGAGGGGGCCTGGGCCCCGGCGGAGGTCAGCTCAAAGGCCAGCCACAGATACCGCCCCGTCCGCTGGACCAGGAAGTCCGTCCCGTCCGAGACGGGGAGGCCGAAGATCTCCCGCACCGCGGCGGCCGGGTCCCCCTCCAGCTCCCGCAGGCCCTGGTCCAGGTCCTCCCACGCCCCCCAGCCGCGCTGGTCGGCGGCGTAGGCGTAGACCCGCAGGGCGGTGTCGGGGGGCAGGTCGGCCTCCACCACCGCGCGGCGCCAGGCGAAGCCCTTCTCGCCGCTGTCCACCGCCCGCATACAGTACATCCCGGCGCTGCCCAGGTCCCGGTCCAGGCCCCAGCCGTCGCCCCGGGGGGAGATATGGTAGAACAGTCCGCCCAGCCACTGCTCCGCGCACTGGAAGACCATCTGTTGTTGGATGGGCGCCATCCGGCCTCACCTCCCTCTCATCTCACCCGCTCCGGCAGGCGCTGGACGCTCAGCCGTCCCAACCGGGGGATCCCCCGGCGGGGCAGGCGGATGTCCCCCTCCCGGTTCTGATAGCATCCCGGACTGGCGGCGCTCAGGGCCACGTTCCGGACCTGGAGCACCCCCGGCGCGCTCTGGACCAGGGCGGTCAGGTCGCTCACGCTCACCGTGCCCCCTACGCCCACCCCCGCGCCGGAGAGGTAGTCCTCCAGCATCCGGGTCAGCCGCTCCTCCAGCTCCTCGCCCCCGCCCCGGAGGGCCAGGGAGACGTGGAGCTCCACATACTCCGGCGGGTAGACCTTCACCATCACCCCGATGGGCCTGGCCCGGTCCAGCTGGCGCTGGACCGCCTCCAGGAACCGCCGGTCCGGCATGGGCCGGGCTCCGTCTCCCGCCGGGGCCACCACCACCGTCACCGCCGGGGACCGGCTCGCGCCGGTGGGCTCGTCGGGGTCGTAGTCCGGGATGGCCTTGGCCAGCGCCACCCGCAGACCGGGGGTCTGGCGGGCCAGGTCCTCATAGTCCTCCGCTCTGGCGCACTTCCCGGTGTGGGACAGCTCCCGGAGCAGGCGGGCCTGGAGCTCCTGGACCCCCTCCGCCGGGGCGCCGCCGGTGGCCCCGGTGTGGGGGACGCCCCCCGCCCCGTCCAGGAACTCCAGCTCCTGGCCGCCGGGGATGTTGCCCCCGTCCCGGTAGGTGACGGTCAGCTCCGCCGCCAGCACCGCCCCCTGGCCGCCCTGGAGCAGGGCCCCGTGCTCCCCGTCTCCGAAGGTGACCGTCTCCCGGACCGGGTCGTAGAGGAACACCCGGTCCCTGGGGCCGTACCGGTAGAGGTCGTCCACGCACCGCCACAGGGCGGGGCGGACCTGTCCGTCCCGGTCCAGGGTGTCGCACAGCAGGGTGAAGCGGTCGGTCAGGGCGCAGCGCCCCTCCAGCCGCAGGGTGAAGGTCTCGCCCGGCAGGCCCTTGGCGTCAAAGAGCAGCTCCCTGGCCCGGAGGGGGTCCAGGCAGAGGACCATCACGTTGTCCTCCCCGTCCCGGACCGCCGCCTCCACGTCCACCCAGAGGGTCAGGCCGCCCTCCCCCTTCTCCGAGCGCCAGCCGTCCGTCTGCTCCCAGCGCTCCCGGGTCCGCACGAAGACGGCGGGGTAACAGTCCCTGGCCTGGGCGTCGTCCAGGGTCAGGGTCAGCTCGCCCCCCGCCTCCGCCCGGAACAGGCGGGTGCTGGCCCAGGTCTCCTGCTGGAGGGCGGGGTACCGCCCCGCCGACACCTCCGACAGCCTGGGCGCGCCCTCACAGCCCGGCTCCTCCAGGGTCAGCTCCAGCCAGTGGAGCCCGTCCTCCCCGGCGGGCCAGCGGCCCCGCCACCCCAGGGTGACGTAGCCGCTCCGGCTCAGGGCCCTGGTCTCGTCCCGGAGCACCTGGGTCTCCCCGGCGCCCTGACAGCGCCAGCGGACCGTCCTGGGGTCGGTGCTGTCCGGGCCGAAGGGGTTCCGGGGGGGATCCTGGGACTCGTCCACCTCCAGCCAGAGCCGCAACTCCTTGCCCTCCACGCCGGACAGTCCCACCCGCAGGCGGTCTCCCCGGTCCTGGAGGGGCTGGATGGCCATTTTCCGCTCCAACAGCAGCTCGCTGACGTCGGTCTCCCGCTCCCCCTGGAGGGCCTGGGCCCGGACCACCGCCGGGCGGTGGGCCGGGATCGCCTCCTCCAGCTCGAAGGGGATGCCGTCCCGGGTGTAGAGCCGCTCCAGCCTGGGCTTGGGGGCCCGGTCCGGCCCGATCTCCAGCCCGCACCGGGCGGGCCGGGCTGGGCGGGGGACCGCCCCGGCCAGCTTCAGCAGTTTCCGGCGCAGGGGGACGGTGAACTGATTCATATGATATTGCTGTAGCTCCTTATACCACGCCATCAGCTCCAGCAGGGTGATCCCCGGGTCGCTGGCGTTGTGGGTGGTCCACGGAGGGCACAGCCAGGGGAGGCGGCCCTCCGCCGCCTGTACGATCTGTTCGTAGGTCTGGTCGTCCAGATCCCGCACGTTCAACATGGGCCGGACCTCCTCTCTCGCGATCATTCTCGCCGGCGGGGCCTCACGCCAGCCGGATCAGATGGACCCCGCTCCGGACGGTGGCGTAGGGGAAGGCGTCGTCGTCCTCCAGGGGGGTCACCCGCTCCACGCCGTCCTGGTCGAAGCGGCCCTCCAGCAGTACGCTGTGGACCACCCGCACGTTGGGGGTATCCCGGATGACCTGCCACACCTGGTCCACCCGGAGCTGGCTGCCGATGTCCCGCTCCCGCCAGCGCGTGTCGATAAGTTCCTCCAGCCGCCGGGCGATCTCCTGCTGGGTGGCGGCGCTCTGGTCCAGGTCCGCCATCTCCACGGAGATGTCGCTGTTCACCGTGATGACGGTGGAGCCCACCACATGGAGCCGGCCCTCGTTGAGCAGTACGCAGTCGCACCGCCGGGCCAGCTCCTCGTAGACCCGCTGGCACAGGTCGTCCGCCACCCGGCGGCTGTCCTGCCCGGCGCTCTCCACCACCACGCTCACATGGCCGGGGGCGTAGTTTCCCCTCTCGTCCCGGTTGGGGAAGCACTTCACATGGCGGGCCTGGGGGAAGCCCAGGGCCACGATCTCCTCAAAATCCCTGGAGCCCAGCGCCCGTCCCCGGTTCCGCAGGCCCCGGTTGGCGATGCGCTCCGCCCGCTGGGGGGTGAGCCGGTCGGTGCCCCCGCTCATGGGGGTCAGGTTCTCCACCCGGCTGATCCGGGGCAGGGCCCCCACCAGCCCGGTGACCGCCCCGGCCGGGAGGTTCCCCCGGCTGCCGCCCCCGAAGGCGTAGCGGACCCGCAGATTCTCCAGCCCCGCCGGGGGGACCCGGCCGTGGATGCCGTCGCCGAAGGTGATGGTCCCGGCGTAGGGGTCCAGCTGATAGCTCCGGTCCCCGGCCTCCCGCAGGGCCAGGGCCTCGGTCCGCTCCCACCGCACCCAGCAGTGGGTCAGCACCCGGTCGTCCCACTCCAGGCGGGTCCGCTCCGGCTCCTCCGCGGCCAGGCGCTGGGCGTCGGCCACGGGCAGCTCTCCCACCTCGTCCACCCACACCTGGGCGTCCAGCACCGGGGCGTAGAGCAGCCGCAGGGTCTTCCCCGCCTCGTAGACCTCGGTGGAAAAGCTCTCCTCCTCCGCCATCTCCCGCTGGACCGCCTGGACGATATTCAGCCCGATCTCCTTCACCCAGGGCACGCCTCCGCCGCCGGGCTGGAAGGAGCTGCGGCACAGCCTCAGCCAGTGTCCCTCCGCGCCGAACAACCGGTGGGCGGGCAGGGGTTCGGGCAGATAGAGGAGGGCCACCCCCGGATGGAGCAGGTTCCGGGTCAGGTCCACCCACCGCACCGGCTCAAAGCGGCTGCCGGTCCACGCCTCGAAGCGCAGTTTGTCCTCCAGCCTGGCCCGGCCCGCCACGTCGAAGTAGAGGGACAGGGGCATGGCGTGGGGGGAGCGGTCAAAGCAGAAGTACATGGCCGCGGGGATGTCCTCCAGGGCGATGAGGGCGGGCAGCCCCAGCCGCTCCACCTGGGCCACGTCGGTCAGATAGGTCCGCTCCCCGTTGTTCTCCGCCTGGCACCACTCCACCGGCACCGTCCTGGGATAGCTCCAGGCACAGTCCGCCCCCCGGAGGAAGGGGACCACCCACCGGGGCACGGTGGAGAGTTCGTTGGCGACGTAGACCACCCTGGCCCGGATGTACCACCCCTCCTGGGCGTTGACCTCCGCGGCCTCCAGGTCCTCCGGCACGTCGAAGACCAGCTCCAGCGGGCCCTCCTTCTTGCCGGAGAAGGGGTTTCTGTCCCCGGTCACCGCCAGGGCCCGCCACCCCGTCCCGTTGTAGTACTCCCACGCCACCTGTTCCACATACACGTCGTCCGGGGTCACCGTCACCGCGTCCCGCTTGTCGATGACCCGCTGGTTGAACTGGTACTGGGGGGTGGCGTCGGGGGGTCGGTGACGATGGAGACGATGTCCAGCCGCAGGTCCACCCTGGCCCCCCGCTTGGAGAAGACCTGGTCGGACCGGAGATAACAGAGGTTATACGCGGCCGGCCGCCGCCCCAGGCAGTAGTCCCCCCGCTCCAGGTCCAGGGGGATGTCCCCGCAGGCCGCGCCGTCCACCGGGACCCGCCCGGCGGGGCGGCTCCTCAGGCGGATGCCGTCCAGCACCAGCCGCTCCCCGGCCGGGTCGCCCTGATAGGACACCCACCGGCCCGCGGGGGCGGACGTCTCCTCCGCCCCGCCCTCCTCCGGCTCCGGCCGGGGCAGAAAGCGCTCGCCGCCGTCGTAGCGCAGCTCCAGCACGCCGCTCTCCCCCGCCTTCACGGCGGTGAAGGGGACCTCCCGGTCCCCGGCGCGGAAGCTCCACCGGCCCAGCTTGGGGTCGGCCAGCCGGGCCGCGGTCTCGGCGGCGGAGAAGCCGCCCTGCTGGCGCAGCTCCACCTCTACCACGCAGGGCCCAGCCAGGCTCAGCACGTCCTCCCGGCCGAAGGCGAAGCGGTGGCGCTGAAGGTTCTCGCCCCCCGCCGGGGCGAAGAAGGGGTGGGGCCGGTCCGGCGCCAGGGCCTCGATGACCCCCCGCCGGGGCTCGGCGTAGAACTCCCCCACCAGCTGGGCCGGGGTGGACTCGATGGCCCGGTCGGTCTCGTAGACGATGTTCTCCCCGTCCTCCCCCTCCGCGAAGACCTGGGTGCCCTTGGGCACGGGGACGGGGTCGTCCACCGTCTCGTGGGCCTCAAAGCGCATCAGCCCCGCGGCGGACACCGGGTCGGGCATCCGGAAACCCACCATATCCAAAAATTCCGCGTACAGCTTTTCGGGCAGGGAGTTCATCCGGTCCACCGTCTGGTAGAACATATCCCCGAACACCTCGGCCAGGGCCGCGCCGGGGTCCTCCCGGTCCCCCTGATACCGCCACTCGGGGGTGTAGGACCGGGCGTGGGCGGCCAGCTGGGCCATGATCTCCTCTCTGCTCCTGGGATCCAAAACCGGGCTGCCGCTCATTCCGCTCCCCCTCCTTCCGAACCCTCTGTGACGTAGAAGGGATAGACGTGGTTATAGCGGTTGTTGGTGCTCCGCACCGTATAGCTCACCGAGACGATCAGCGTGCCGGTCTGCCGGTCAGAGCCCTGGGTCTCGATCTCCACATCCCGGATTCGGGGCTCCTGCTCCAGCAGGACCTGGCGCAGCTGGTGGGCGATGCTGTTGGCCATAGAGCCGGGGGCGGGGGCGAAGACATAGTCCATCACGTTGGCCCCGAACTCAGGGCGCATGACCCGCTCGCCCTGGGTGGTCCGCAGGATGATGTCCACCGACTCCCGGATATTCTCCTCGTACTCCGACATGGCGATCCGCCCCGTCTGGGGGTCCACCTGGAGCGGGAATTTCAGTCCCCGGCCTAAAAAGCCTTTCTCGTCCACTGCACTCATCTCCTGTCGCGTAGTCTCTCCCTGGTCCTCCGGCCGCCGCCGGGGGTCAGTTGATGTTGACGATGGCCCCCTTGACGGTGGTGGGCCCGGTGGCCTGCAAGGTCAGCGTGGCGCTGGCCTTCACCTCGGTCTGGGCCCCCTGGAGGGCCATCTTGGCGCTGGCCTTCTCTTCGATGTTGGCCCCCTGGACGCTCACCTTGGCGCTGGCCTTCTGGGTGATGTTGCCCGAGGACTCCAGGGTGATGGCGGTCTTCCCCGCCGACAGGGTCAGCTTGGTCTTGGCCTTCAGCTCCACGCTGCCCCCCTTCAGG
>CANRBW010000011.1 GCA_947628975.1 uncultured Oscillospiraceae bacterium
GCCCAGGCCGAGACCCTGACCGGCGACAAGACCGTCTACCTGGTGGGCAAGGCCAAGGGCGCGCCGGACCAGGTGGACCTGGGCGACGGCTCCGTCACCCTCACCGTGGACAAGACCGGTGACGTCTTCTCCGCCGGCCAGCTCACCGTGGAGACCGACGGCACCCTCACCGCAGCCCCCGGTGCGGAGGGCGCGGAGAGCAGCGTCAAGTTCAAGGCCGGCGAGGGCAGCAAGGGCGTCAACGTCACCACCGGCGCGGAGGCCGCCGGCACGCGGCACAGCGTCGCCGGCCCGACGGGCGCTGAGGTGGAAGTCAGCGTGCAGACCGGCGAGGACGGCTCTGTCACCGGCACCGCCAAGAGCGCCAGCGGCGTGGTCATCGACGGGGTGACCTACACCGGCGCGGCTGACGACACCTACGACCTGGATAACCCCTTCGGCACCGGGGCCAAGGCCACCGTGCCCGACGGGAAGTCGGTCACCGTGCCCGGCGATCCCGCCGGCGACGAGGGCCAGGCCGCCGGCAAGGGCTTTGTGGTGACCAACCCCGCCAACTCTGACGGCGACGACGTCACCGTGGACGTCCCCGGCGCGGAGGATGGCGTCAAGGGCACCGTCGCCTCCGAGGAGGGCGGCAAGGTCTCGGTCCAGGCCGGGGCGGACAAGGCGGTGGAGTATGACCTGGGCGCGGACACCCAGCTCGCCCTGAAGAGCGAGGCCCAGGAGGACGGCTCCGTCCGGGAGTTTGTGGAGCTGGAACAGGGCTCCGCCACCGTGCCCAACGGCGGCAAACTCACCGGCAACGGCCAGGAGATCGCCGTGTCCAACGGCTCCGCCACCGCCGCCAAGGAGGAGGACGGCTCGGTGCGGGTCACCGTGCCCAGCGGCGGCAAGATCACCGTGGACGGCCAGACCTACACCGGCGCCACCACCGTGATCATCGACCCCGACGGCACCGTGCGGGAGATCCTGCCCGACTACTATGTGGACGTGGAGGCCGAGGCGGGCGGCAACGGCTCCAAGGAGGCGCCCTACAACACCTTCTCCGCCGCGTGGAGCGCCGCAAACTCCACGGTCAAGGGCGCAAAAATTCACCTGCTGAGCGACGCCACTGCCGGTTCCGCTACCCTGACCGTTAACAAGGGCAAGGACATCACTATCATAGGCGAGGAAAAGAGTGCCGATGGCACAACCACTTCCAAGCAGAGAACGCTGAACTTTACACAGCAGCCCTCTCAGGATTCCGGCTTTGTGAAGCTCAACGCCGTTCTGACCCTTGATAATGTTATACTGGACGGCAACGACATCACCGCCATAACCCTGTACGGCGGTTTCAGCTTCTATACCAGCGGCGGCCTCGTGATGAACGAGGGAGCGGTCATCCAGAACTTCACGACCGACGGACGCAATTATAACGGCTCTTCGGACATGGGCGGCTACTTCTTCTACAGAATGTCGGAGACCGACCAAACGGCCATGAAGTTCCACATGTACGAGGGCTCGGAGATCCGCAACTGCACCGGTAACAGCAGCACTCTTATTTATCTTAACATAACCGATGTTGTGATCAAGGGCGCGAAGTTCACCAACCTCGGGAATTCTTCCGTCCTCAGCACCACACAAGCTGTCGTTGAGGACACGGAATTCAGCGGCAACGCGGGATATGATCTTTCCGCGTGGAGTGGCGGCAACCTCAACCTCCGGGGGCAGATCAGCGCCCAGAAGGTTGGCTTCAACAAAAACGACCAGTACGGCAACCGTGAGCTTTACTTCGACGTGGACGGGCTGGACGCGGAGCAAGAGACGCCCATCCCGGTCGCCCCGGCCGAGGACATCACCTGCCAGAAGTTCGCCGGCAACGCGGCCGGCCGCGACGTCATCAACGCCTTCGCGCTGAAAGCGACGGGCTTCGAGGAGCCCTCGGAGGACTTCTCCCTGGTCTACTGCGACGGCGAGAAGGACTACCTCTTCGACGCGGAGAGCGGCCGCTTCCTCCAGGTCCTGCTGCCGCTGAAGAGCGGCATCACGGGCGCGGGTGACTGGGAGTATGCCGGCCACGACGAGCACCAGGCCAACACCATCTGGATCGTGAACAACGACCTCTATAAGATTGCCGAGGTCTATGTGGGCGGCGCGGTGACCAACTCCCAGGCGCCCAAGGGCTCCAAGGAGAACCCCTATCACTCCCTGGACGAGCTTCTGGAGGACGAGGCGTTTGTCAAGTCCATCGACAAGCGCGGCCTCTCCGTGGTGATGGGCGACGACCTGAGCGTCACGGCGGACCAGGTGGAGGAGCTGATGGACAAGACCAACCTCACCTTCACCTCCGACACGCCGGAGGGCGAGCGCGCCCTGACCGTCCAGCCGGGCGAGGACGGCAAGGGCGTCTCGGTGGACGCCAACCAGGGCCTCAGCCTGGATAACGTCACCGTCAAGCCCAGCGCGGACTTTACCGGCGAAAACCTGTTCACCGTGACGGAGGGCGGCAAGCTGACCGTGTACGGCGCCACCCTGGACGGCGACGGCCGGGAGGTCCGGGGCGTCTATGTGGACGGCGGCGACGTGGCCATGACCGACGCCACCGTCCAGGGCTTTGACGCTCCCGCCACCAGCGAGGGCGGCAACGGCTCCGGCGTCTACCTGAAGGAGGGCTCCGTCACCCTGGCCGGGGACGTGGTGGTCACCGACAACGGCGGCGAGAGCAAGAATTCCAACGTCTACCTGGCCGGGGACAACACCCTGACCCTGGACGGCCTGGGCGATGGTGCCCAGGTGGGCGTGGCCGTGCCGGAGTTCGAGGCGCTGGGCTCCCGGAAGGTGGCCACCGGCGCTCAGCCCGGGGACGACGGGAAGATCCAGTCCGATATGTCCAACCACGCGCCCCTCTACCAGAACGGGACGGTCACCTTCGGGATCGGCGCCGGCCGCCAGAGCTATTATGTGAGGCAGGACGGCGGCGCCTTCGGCGTGGCCGCGGGCACGGCGGAGGATCCCATCGGGCCCGACCAGATGGATAAGGTCTCCGGCGACGAACTGGTGGAGTTCCTGATCATGGGCGACATCACCCTGCCCAAGTCCAGCAACACCACCACCGGCTCCGACGGCGGCAACTACGGGATGCGGATCGTCACCTCCCAGTTCCGCGTCGTCAGCGTGTATGAGGACGGCGACGGGAACTGGGTCCAGGTCACCAGCGCCGACGACCCCCACATCCACACCATCACCCGGGGCGGCGACATCCCCGCCGGCGCGCCCATGTTCTGGAACGTGGGCAAGGGCGGCATGGAGCTGGCCTATGTGAAGCTGGCCGGGAACGGCGGACCGGTGGTCCGGGCGGTCAGCGACGATAAGGGCAACACCAACGTGGGGTCCATGCTCCTCACCGGCGTCACCGTCACCGGCGATCACAGCGACGCCGGCACCGCCACCACGACCTTCGGCACGGCGGGCGCGGTCATCGACTTTGAGAGCGATGGCGGCCGCCTGACCCTCACCGACACCACCATCTCCGGCCTGAAGGTCGGCGAGGAGGGCGGCGCGGTGGTCCTGGGCGGGAAGGCCGCCGTCACGGTGGACGGCGCCACCGTCATCACCGGCAACACCGCCGCCGGCGCGGCCCGGAACGTGGTCCTTCCGGCGGACAAGACGGTCACCGTGGCCGCCGACTTCGCCGGCAAGGTGGGCGTGAGCGTGGCCGGCGGCGTGGAGAACACCCCCGTGGCCGTGAGCGCCACCGAGGGGGCGGAGGTCTCCGCCAAGGCCCGGTACTTCACCTCCGACGACGCGGAATTCGTGGTCAAGCCCAGCGACGACAAGACCAAGCTGGTGCTGGGCGTGGGCATCTACCGGGTGGGGGATGAGTACTTCAACACCTGGGAGGAAGTGGCCGAGGCCCTGGCCCAGGCGGAGGACAAGACCGTCTACCTGGTGGGCGCGCCCGCTGAGGCGGTGGACGCGGACCTGGGCTCCGGCGACACCGCCGCCACCCTGGTGGACGAGGCCACCGGCGACCGCTACACCGGCGGCGAGGTGACCATCAACACCGCCGAGACCGCCGAGACCGCCGGGACGGTGACCGTCAAGGACGGCGACACCGCCTACACCCAGGGCGGCGAGCCCGGCGGCCACGGCCCCAGCGTCACCACCGGCAAGGGCGAGGAGACCACCGACCACAAGGTCTCCGCCCAGGCGGGAGAGACGGTGGACCTCACCGTGACCACCGACGCCGACGGCGCCACCAAGGCCACCGCCAAGGTGGACGACCCCGACGACGCTGTGATCCTGGACGGGGTGACCTACACCGGCGCGACGGAGTACGACCTGGACGATCCCATGGGCACGCCCGGCGTCACCGGGACCATCCCCGGCGGCGACCATGAAAGCGCCGTCAAGGTGGGCGACTTCACCGTGACCAACCCCGGCGAGACCGACATCGAGGTCCGCTCCAACGGCGAGGGGGAGAACCCCTCCGTGGTGCTGGACGGCGGCGAGGACGGCAAGATCGTCATCCAGGACGAGGCGGGCAACGGGACGGTCTACGAGGCCGGGCCGGACGGCGCCGAGCTGGAGCTGGGCAAGGACAGCGAGGGCAAGAGCCAGGTGGAGCTGAAGGACGGCTCCGTGGACCTGCCCAAGGACGGCAAGATCCAGGTCAACGACACCCCGGTGGTGAACCAGGGCGAGGGCAGCCTGACCGTCACCAAGGACGCCGACGACGAAAGCGGCAGGGCCAGCGTGGAGATCCCCGCCGGGACCACCGCCACCGTGGACGGCAAGGAGTATACCGGCCCCACCACCGTGGTGGTGGACGGGGATGGCCACAGCGCCCTGGGCGAGGGCCAGGTGACCCTGAAGCCCGGCGAGGACGTGGACGTGACCTTCCCGGAGGGCGGCGGCGTCAACGTGGAAAATTCCAACCCCGCCGACAGCGGCAAGGACGTGACCGTGAAGGTCCCCGCCTCCCCGGAGGATCCCCGCGGCCAGGTCACCGTGCCCAAGGGCGGCCAGGTCACCGTGGGTGACAACACCTACACCGTGCCCGACACCGCGGCGGACGACGACAACGTCTTCGCCTTCGGCCCCGACGGCGACGTGAGCATCGTGGACGGCGCCGTGGAGCTGGGCGACGGCGAGAGCATGGGCTTTGGCGACGCCACGCTGGGCAACGGCGACGGCGAGAACGGCAAGGTGGTCGTGGAGGTCCAGCCCGACGGCGACGCCAAGGTCACCGTCCCCGCCGGGGAGACCCTCACCGTCACCACCCCTGTGCTGGACGAGAACGGCCAGCCCACCGTGGACGAAAACGGCGACCCGGTCACCGAGACCCACACCTATACCAATAACGGCCCCGGTGACATGGAGTTCACCGTGGACGAGCGGGGCAACGTGTCCGTGGACACCCTGCCCGAGGACGGCCTGACCCTTGGTCCCGACGCCACCGTCACCCTGCCCGAGGTGGAGGAGGGCGACGGCCCCAACACCCTCACCGCCGGGAGCGAGGGCGCCACCCTGAAGCCCAACACCACAGATAGAGACGGCAAGGACGCCACGCCGCCTCTGCTGGACAGCGGCTCGGTGATCTTCCCGGAGACCGGCGGCAAGTCCAACGTGCTGGTCAAGGACAGCGGCGGCGCGGATGCGGAGAAGCGCCTGGACGGCAAGAACGTGGAGATCGCCGTGGATGAGGACGGCAACGTCACCGCCGAGGCCGTGCCCGGCAGCGGCAACGGCAAGGTCACGGTGGAGGGCGGCACCGAGTACAACATCCCCGAGGGGAAGGGCCCCGCCACTCTGAACGACCAGGGCGTCTTCGGCGCCCCTGCCCAGGGCCGGGTGAAGGACAACAAGGACGGCCCGGGCAGCTGGCCCTATGTGCTGGCGCCCGAGGACGAAAACCAGGAGATCTACACCCTGGAGGTCGAGGGCGAAAACTCCAGCAAGTCGGCGGTCCACATGGAGCCCGGGGCGAGCTTCGACCTCTATGAGAAGGTAGATCACGACAGTACATCCAAGGCAGAGGAAAACCTGAAAAAGCCCGCCATTGGCCAGTATGAGGCGGTCAACGACGGCGCGGACGCGGTGGTGGATCACAAGACGGGCGAGGTCACCCTGAACGGGGGCAGTCTGCACGTCTCCAGCTCCGCCGACAGCGAGGCGGAGGCGGAGGTCACCGTGGGCGACAACGCCATCGGGGTCACCGACGCCGTGGTCACCGCCACCACCGACGCCGAGGGCGAGCCCGACGGCGGCGCGGACGTGACCGTGCCCGCCGGCAAGGGCGTCACCGTGACCGGCAAGGACGACGAGGCCGGCAAGACCTACGAAAACGCCGGGGACGGCGACCTGGAGCTCCATGTGAACCCGGACGGCTCTGTGGAGCTGAAGTCCGGCAAGGTGAAGGTGCCCCAGGGCGGCGCGGTCACCGTGGGCGGCGTCACCTACACCGGCGAGGCCACCGTGGAGGCCCTGCCCGACGGCTCGGCGCGCTACGAGTCCACCGACAAGGACCACAGCGCCGCCACCTTTAAGGCGGAGGAGAGCGACACGGCGGTGGAGATCCAGCCCGGCGAGAACGGCATCACCGTCACCGACGAGGACGGGAAGCTGCGCTTCACCGCGGACGACGACAAGGTCACCGTGGGCGGGAAGACCTATGAGGGCGGCAACCTGGCGGTGGACAAGACCACCGGCGCGGTGGAGCTGGAGTCCGGCTCCGTCACCACGCCTGACGGCGGCGCGGTGGACCTGACCACCGGCGGCCAGAACGGCGAGAAGCACAGCGTCGCCGGCGAGGGCGCCACCGTCACCAAGGACAGCGTCTACGCCGACTCCGCCACCGTCACCGTGCCGGGAGACGGCCAGGTCACCGTGGACGGCACGGAGTACACCAATCCCGACCCGGAGAACCCCGTGACCTTCCGGGTGGGCGATCCCAGCGCCCCGGAGCTGAACGGGGAGAAGCTGCCTGAGCTCCAGGAGGGCAAGGTGGAGCTGGACGCCAAGAACGGCGAGGCCCCCGCCCAGAACGAGGCGGTGGCGGTCAACGGCGCCACGGTGGAGGCCACCAAGGACGGCGCCGACGGCAAGAAGGTCACCGTGGAGAAGAAGGAGGACGGTTCCGCCCAGGTGGACATCCCCGCCGGCGGCAGCGCCAAGGTCAACGGCGTGGAGGTCCAGGGCCCGGCCAGCGTCACCGTGGACGAGACCGGCACCGCCACCGTGAAGCCCAACGAGGGCGAGAGCTCGGTGAAGGTGGACGGCAAGACCTTTGTGCGGGACGAGGGCGCGCAGGCCCCCTCCGTCACCATCGACCCGTCGGGGAACGTGACTGGCAACGGCATGACCCCCACCGTGGACATTCCCACCGACGGCCCGGTCCATGTGCGGCCGGGGGAGAGCGTCAGCTTCACCGACGGGGACGGTAGGACCACCACCGTCACCGGCGGCGACAACGGCGGCTACTTCACCGTGGACGAGAACGGCGGCCTCACCCTCACCGACGAGACCGGCGAGGCGCTGGCCGGACCCTTCGTCAACGCCGACGACAGCGAGCCCGCCCAGGACCTGAGGCTGACCATCGACTGCGTCCCGGACGAGGAGGGCAACCTCACCGACGCCACCGCCCAGCTCACCGGCGGCACCGTCAAGGTGCCCGCGGAGGAGACGGTGGCCGTGGGCGACAAGGACTACACCGCCGGGGCCGAGGGCGCTGTACTGACCTATCCCCAGGCCGACGGCGACGCCCCCGCCCTGAAGGACGGCAGCGTCATCCCGGAGGCGGGCGGCGCCGTCCAGGTGGGCGAGAACACCTACGTCCCCCGCACCGACAATGTGGAGGTCGGCGTGGGCAGCGGCGACGGCGCGGTGAAGAGCGCCGACGGCGAGGACGCCAAGCTGGGCTTCCAGGGCAAGGACAGCGACCAGGAGCGGGGCTACCTGATCCCCGGCGACGTCGCCCAGGCGGTGGAGCCCAACGAGGACAACACCGGCCTGCCCGCCCCCGCCCAGGAGCAGCTGACCAAGACCCCCTCCCCGCTGGGCAGCGGGGACCAGCCCAGCGTCAAGCGCAGCGGCGACAGCCCCGCGGACGCGGACGCCTACCTGGTGGCCGGTGACAGCGGCACCCACGACCTGACGGTGGAGCCGGGGGCCAAGGTGGACGTGACCGACAAGGACGGCAACGTCACCGTCTTTGAGAACACCGACTCCTCCGACCCGGCCAAGAACGCCAAGTTCACCCTGGACGCCGACGGCGGGGCCACCCTCAAGGAGGGCACCGTCACCGTCACCGGCCGGACCGAGGACGGCCAGAGCGCGCCGGGCACCGTCACCGTGGACGGCATCGCCCCGGGCAAGGGTGACATCACCGGCGAGAACATCACCGTCACCGCCCCCGGGACCGACGCCGCCGGGGAGACCGAGGCCAACAGCGCGGACGTGACCGTCCCCGCGGGCGGCCAGGTCACCGTGGGCGACACCACCTATACGCCCGTGGACGACGACGTGAAGCTCCATGTGGCCCCGGACGGCTCTGTGGAGCTGCGGGAGGGCGCCGTGGAGACCCCCGCCGGCGGCAGCGTCAGCGTCGTCGACCCGGAGACCGGCCGGACCGACACCTACACCGTCCCCGAAGGGACCGCCGCCCAGGTGGAGAAGACCCCGGCGGGCGGCGAGCTCAAGGACGGCAAGGTGGCGCTGGAGAAGGACTCCCGGATCGGGGCCAGCGGCGCCACCGTGGAGTCCACCAAGGACGGCAAGGACGGAGAGAAGGTCACCGTGGAGAAGAAGGACGACGGCACCTCCACCGTGGACATTCCCGACGGCGGCAGCGCCAAGGTCAACGGCGCGGAGATCCAGGGTCCCGCCCAGGTCACCGTGGGTCAGGACGGCCAGGCCACCATCGCCCCTGAGGCGGGCCAGGACGTGGAGATCAACGGCAAGACCTACACCTTGAAAGAGGGCAAGGAGGGCGAGATCCACATCGACGAGGCGGGCAACGTCACCGCCACCCCCGCGGACGCCTTCACCGTAGAGGTGGAGCTGCCCACCGACGACAGCGACAAGCTGGTCCACGTTGGCCCCGGCGAGACGGTGACCTTCCCCGACAAGAACGGCGGCAAGACCACCGTCACCGGCGGGGAGAGCGGCGGCACCTTCGCCGTGGACAAGGGCGGCAACGTCACCCTCACCACCGACGAGGGCCAGATCGGCTCCGACGGCAAGGTGACCCCCGCCAACGGCCAGTTCCGGAACGGTGGGAAGGACGAGCTGAAACTCACCGTGGACGACCAGGACGTCACCCTGGACAGCGGCGCGGTCCATGTGGAGCCGGACGCCACCGTCACCGTGGACGGCACCCCCTTCACCGGCGCGGAGCCGGACGGGGCCACCCTCACCAAGGGCGGCGCCGGGGACGGCGCGCCCCAGGTCACCGAGGGCGCGGCCACCGTGACCCCCGGCGCGGGCAAGAGCTTCACCGTCACCGAAAAGGACGGCGAGGAGCACACCTACACCGGCGAGACGGAGGACACCACCTTCCGGGTCACCCCCGACGGGGTGGAGCTGGAGAAGGGCTCGGTGACCCTGGACAAGAACGACAGCGTGAACTTCGGCGATACCGCCATCACCGGCTCCGGTGAGGAGGGCCAGGGCAAGGTCACCGTCACCGTGCCCGCCGCCGAGGGCAGCGACAACGCCAAGGTAGAGGTGGCCGACGGCGGCTCGGCGCAGGTGGGCGACGACGTCTACACCAACGCCGGCGCCGGCGCCGACCTCACCCTGGAGGTCACCCCGGAGGGCGACGTGGCCCTGAAGGACGGCGCGGTCACCCTGCCCGACAACGGCTCCGCGGCGGACACCGCCGGCGTCACCGTCACCGTGGGCGAGGGCGACAGCAGCCGGGACTATGAGGTCACCGGCGACGGCGTCACCGTCACCGCCGACGGCCAGACCGGCACCGGCCGGGCCCGTATCCCCGGCGGCTTCGCCGCGCGGCTGTACGACCCCGGCACCGGCGAGACCAACATCTACACCGCCCCCGCCGGCAAGGACGCGGAGGTCCAGTTGGGCGAGAACGGGCCTGAGCTGGCCCAGGGCGCGGTGGAGTTGGAGAAGGACTCCCAGATCGGCGTGAACGGCGCCGACGTGAAGGCCACCCAGGACGGCGCCGACGGCAAGAAGGTCACCGTGGAGAAGAACGCCGACGGCACCGGCACCGTGGACATCCCCGCCGGCGGCAAGGCCGAGGTCAACGGCGTGGAGATCCAGGGCCCGGCCACCGTCACCGTGGACGGCACCGGCGCCGCCACCGTGAAGCCCGGCGCGGGCAACAGCGCGGTGGTGGGCGGCGTGACCTACACCGACGACGGTACCGGCAACGGCCAGGTGACCATCGGCCCGGACGGCGTCATCTCCGCCAACGACAGCATCCAGGGCGGCGTGACCCTGCCCGCCAAGAACGTGAAGCTCCCCGTGAACGGCGCGGTGACCTATGAGACGCCCGACGGCGAGACCGTCACCCTGAAGGGCGGCCAGCCCAACGGCGCCACCGTGGACGTGGACGAGCGGGGCGACGTCACCGTCAAGGACGGCAACGCCCTGGTGAAGGGCGGCGTGGCCGCCGCCGCGGCCCCCGACGCCCCCGCGGGCAGCAAGGCCACCCATGTGGGCGACGTGGACATCACCGTGACCGACAAGGACGGCGACCCGGTGTCCGGCGCCAGCGTGACCGTGACGGTCACCGACAGCGAGGGCAACCCCGTCGACCGCACCCTCACCACCGGCCCCGACGGCGTGGCCCGCTTCGAGGACCTGCCCTACGGCGTCTACTCGGTGGTGGTGGAGAAGGGCGAGGGCGACGACGCGGTGACCTGCACCGGCAGCGTCACCGTGGACCGGCCCGACCAGACCGCCGACAGCGGCCTCACCTTCGCCCTGGATGTGGTCACCATCAACACCAAGGTGGACAGCGACCTGGGCGCCGCGGCTCCCTCCGTGGGCAACCTGGGCGACGTGGTCACCGCCGCGGACAAGACCGGCAGCGGCGCCGGCAGTGACATCACCATCGACGTCACCCTCACCGCCAACAAGGCGCAGACCAGTCAGGACATCCTGGACGCGGCCCAGCGGGACCTGCCCGACGCCGCGCCGGACTTCGCCGACTATGTGGACATCACCGTGACCAAGACGGTGACCACCACCGACAGCCAGGGCAACACCGACACCCAGACCGATTCCCTGACCCGGACGCCCACCCTGCTGACCATCACCTTCCCCGTCTCCCAGGCCCTGGCGGATATGCTGGCCGCCCGGAGCCTGAGCGCGGACCGGAACGTCCTGGTCTACCGCCTCCACGACGGGAAGGTGGAGGCCATGCTGAAGGTGACGCCGGAGTACGGGCCCACCGCCAGCCGGGAGTGCTACTACGTCCGTCAGGTGGGCGAGAGCTGGTACATCACCCTGCGGACCCAGAGCTTCTCGGTCTACGCCTTCGGCGTGTCCGGTAAGGAGGTCTCCGTCTGGACGCCCGGCGGCGGCACCCACAGCAGTGGCGGCAGCGGCGGCGGCTCCGCCGCGGTCACCGGCGGCGTGACGGTGCCGGAGACCCAGCACGGCACCGTGACCGTGAGCCCGACCCGGCCCTCCGCCAACAGCAAAGCCACCGTGACCGTCAAGCCGGACGACGGCTATGAGCTGGGCAGCCTGGTGGTCACCGACGCCCAGGGCAATCAGGTGCCCCTCACCAAGAACGACGACGGGAGCTACACCTTCACCATGCCCGCCTCCGGCGACGTGACCGTGTCCGCCCGGTTCGTGCCGGCGGCGGCGACCTGCCCCAAGGACAACACCTGCCCGATCCACCCCTTCGGCGACGCGGACGTCAACGCCTGGTACCATGACGGCGTCCACTACTGCCTGGTCCGGGATCTGATGCGCGGCTACGGCAACGGCAACTTCGGTCCCGCCGACGGCCTGACCCGCGGTATGGCGGCCCAGATGCTCTACAACCTGGCCGGCCGGCCCGCCGTGACCCAGGCGGCCACCTTCGCCGACGTGCCCGCCGGCGCCTGGTACGCCGACGCCATCGCCTGGGCCCAGGCCCAGGGCGTGGCCAAGGGCTACGGCAACGGCAGCTACGGCCCGGAGGACCTGATCACCAGGGAGCAGTTCGCGGTGCTGGTCTACCGCTTCCAGGGCGGGAAGCCCGCCGTGGTCACCAGTCAGACCGCCCCGCTGTTCTCCGACGAGGCCAACGTGTCCGACTGGGCCGCCGAGGCCATGACCTGGCACGTCCAGCGGGGCGTGCTCCAGGGCAACGGGAACGGCCTGCTGAACCCCGGCAGCGACATCACCAGGGCTGAGGCCGCCACCATCGTCATGCGGTGGCTGGAGCTGAAGTAAGCGCGCCTCAGGCCAGAAAAATCCAATCCAGTCCGACCAAGGGACGGCCCTCCGGGGCCGTCCCTTCTTTGGCTTTTTCGGCCCGCCGCGGCGCACATCCCGGCGGCCGCCGGGGCGGGCGGTACTTTGTACTTGTTTCTTCGGGCGGAGTTTGCTATAATAGCTCTGATATACCCGGTGAGGTCGGTCGGCCCGCCCGCGGGCCGGGGAGGTGAACGCCTGTGAAGAAAAACAAAAACTGGTTCCTGGGCCCCGGCTCCCAGGTCTCCTTTGTCCTGCTGGCCCTGTTCGCCGCCGTCACCGCCCTGCTGGGGGAGTACGCCCTGGCGGTGGTGGAGGCGCTGGTGGCCCTGCTGTGCTATGTGGGGTTCCGGGCGGAGCAGAAGCGGCGGCAAAAGGCCATCGTGAAGTTTATGAACTCCCTGAACGGGGACATGGACGTGGCGGCCAAGGACGCCATGGTCAACTCCCCGCTGCCCATGGTCATCTTCCGGCCGGAGTCGGGGGAGATCATCTGGACCAACGACCGCTTCCTCCACGCCGCCGGGGAGCGGGAGCACCTGTTCGACACCCGGCTGGACAACCTGGTGGAGGGCTTTTCCACCCGCTGGCTCATGGAGGGGAAGAACCTTTGCCCCCAGGAGGTCACCCTGGGCAAGCGCCGGTTCCAGGTCTTCGGCCACCTGGTCCGCACCGACGAGCGGAGCCGCTCCAGCGGCTTTCTGGCCACCTCCTACTGGGTGGACGTCACCGACCTCTCCAGGACGCGGGAGGAGTATCTGGCCACCCGGCCGGTGGTGGCCCTGCTGGTGCTGGACAACTACGAGGAGGTGCTCAAGACCGCCTCCGACTCCGCCCGCAGCGCCCTGCTCAGCCAGGTCAACCAGAAGCTGGCCGCCTGGGCCGAGCCCTGCGGGGGCCTGCTCTCCAGCATCGACCGGGACCGCTACCTCTTCATCTTCGAGGAGCGCTACCTCCAGGGCTTTGTGGACGCCAAGTTCTCCATCCTGGAGGAGGTGCGCCAGGTCAAGAGCGCCGACGGCAACCCCGTGACCCTCTCCATCGGCGTGGGCCGGGAGGGGGACGGCTTCCAGGAGCTGTACCGCTTCGCCTCTTTGTCGGTGGAGACCGCCCTGTCCCGGGGCGGGGACCAGGCGGTGGTCCGCAGTAAGGAGACCTTCGAGTTCTACGGCGGCCTGGCCAAGGAGACCGAGAAGCGCACCAAGGTGAAGAGCCGGGTGATGGCCAGCGCCCTGAAGGGGCTCATCGCCGACTCCCAGCAGGTCCTGGTCATGGGCCACCGGGCCCCGGATATGGACGCGGTGGGCGCCTGCGCCGGGATCTGCGCCGCCTGCCGCAAGCTGGGGGTCCCGGCCTACCTGGTGGAGGAGCCGGGGACCTATCCGGGCAAGCCCATGACCCAGCGGCTGTTGGACCAGGAGTACTACCGGGAGCACCTGCTGGTCCCGGAGGAGGCGCTGGAGCTGACCGGCCCGGCCACCCTGCTGGTGGTGGTGGACACCAACCGCCCCGACCAGGTCCTGGCGCCGGAGCTGTTGAAGCGCTGCACCAAGGTGGCGGTGATCGACCACCACCGCCGGGCCGCGGCGTATATCGAGGGGGCCGCCCTCAACTTCCACGAGCCCTACGCCTCCTCCGCCTGTGAGCTCACCGTGGAGCTGCTGCAATACCTGCTGGACTCCTCCAACCTCTTCCGGGTGGAGGCGGAGGCGCTGATGGCCGGGATCATGCTGGACACCAAGAACTTCACCATGCGCACCGGCGGGCGCACCTTTGAGGCCGCCGCCTTCCTCCGCCGGGCCGGGGCGGACACCGCCGAGGTGAAGAAGCTCTTCCAGACCGACCTGGCCGGGACCATCGCCAAGCTGGACCTGATCCGCTCCGCCCGGCTCTACCGGGACTCCCTGGCCTTGGTGGCGGTGGAGGCGCCCATCAGCCGGGTCACCGCCGCCCAGTGCGCCGACGAGCTGCTGAACATCTCCGGCGTGGAGTGCTCCTTTGTGGTCTTCCCCGGCCCGGACGGGGTTACTATGATCTCCGGCCGGAGCATCGGCAAGACCAACGTCCAGGTGATCCTGGAGAGCCTGGGCGGCGGCGGCAACGCCGCGGTGGCGGGGGCCCAGATCCCCGACCAGACGGTGGGCCAGGTGGTCCGGGACCTGAAGATCGCCATCGACAAGTATTTTGAGGGGCTCTGACCGCCCCGGCCCCGGCCGGGACAGGCCCCCAGTGTGAAAAGAAAGGAAGAGGACCATGAAAGTCATTTTACAGCAGGACGTGAAGGGCCAGGGCAAGAAGGGCCAGCTCATCGAGGCCAGCGACGGCTACGCCCGGAACTTCCTGCTCCCCCGGAAGCTGGCCGTGCCCGCCACGGCGGAGAACCTCAACACCATGAAGGTCCAGGACAAGGCCCGCAAGGCCAGGGAGGCCGCCGAGCGGGCGGAGGCGGAGCGCCTGGCCGCCGCGCTGGAGTCCACCCAGGTCATCATCCGGGCCAAGGGGGGCGACGGGGGACGGCTCTTCGGCTCGGTGACCTCCAAGGAGGTCTCCGAGGCGCTGAAGAGCCAGTGCGGCATGGACATCCCCAAGGCCAAGATCGTCCAGGACGAGCCCATCAAGGCCTACGGGGCCTATACCCTCAAGTGCAAGCTGGGCTATGAGATCACCGGGACCATCCATGTGACGGTGACCCAGGCCTGACCTCCGCTCGGGCCGGCCGAGCCGGCCGACCCCAGTCCATTTCCAGGAGGTGGATCCCCATGGACGAACTGCTGTCCCACCAGCTGCCCCACTCGGTCGAGGCCGAGCAGGCGGTGCTGGGGGCCATGCTCATTGACGAGGCGTGCATCCCCCTGGTCATTGAGAAGTTGCGGCCCGAGGACTTCTATATGCGGCAGAACCGGGAGCTCTACGAGAGCGTCTACACCATGTTCAACTACTCCCAGAAGATCGACCTGGTGACGCTGTTGGAAAATCTGCGCCAGAGCGGGGCCTACGACGAGCAGACCTCGGCGGCCTATCTGCGCCAGCTCATGGAGATCACCCCCACCTCCGCCAACGTGGCGCTCTATGTGGACATCGTCCGGGACAAGGCGCTCCTGCGCCGCCTGGGCCAGACCTGCGGGGAGATCGGCGAGCTGGTCCGGGAGGGGAAGGAGACCGGCACCAGCCTGCTGGAGGTGGCCGAACAGCGGGTGTACGCCCTGCGCCAGGGGCGGAGCGCCGCGGGGCTGGAGCCCCTGGCCGGGATCGTCCCCGGCCTTCTGGAGCGGCTGGGAGAGCTGGCCGCCTCCGGGGAGCAGTTCCCCGGCATCTCCACCGGCCTGAAGGTGCTGGACCGGGCCCTCACCGGCCTCAACAAGTCCGACCTCATCATCCTGGCCGCCCGCCCCGGCATGGGCAAGACCTCCATGGCTCTGAACATGGCCCTCCACGCGGGGAAGTTCTCCGGCAAGAGCGTGGCGGTCTTCTCCCTGGAAATGTCCAAGGAGCAGATCGGGATGCGTCTTCTCTCCCGCGAGGCGCTGGTGGAGAACCGGGTGCTGGCCACCGGCCGCCTCAGCGACGAGGACTGGGTCAAGGTGGCCGCCGCGGCCAACAGCCTGTCCCACACCGATATGCTCATCGACGACGACCCCTCCCTCACCGTGGCGGATATGAACGCCAAGTGCCGCCGGGTGAAGAACCTGGGGCTGGTGGTGGTGGACTACCTCCAGCTGATGACCTCCGCGGGGGGGAAGCAGTCCTACGGCGGAGAGAGCCGCCAGCAGGCGGTCAGCGACATCTCCCGCGCCTTGAAGATCATGGCCAAGGAGCTCCAGGTGCCCATTTTGTGCCTGTCCCAGCTCTCCCGGGCCAACGAGAAGGACAAGACCACCGTGCGCCGCCCCCGGCTCAGCGACCTGCGGGACTCCGGCGCCATCGAGCAGGACGCGGACATCGTCCTCTTCCTCCACCGGGAGGACTACTACAACGACGACGACGCCGACCCGGACATCGAGCCGGACATGGCGGAGTGCATCCTGGCCAAGAACCGCCACGGGGAGACGGGGATCCTGCGCCTGGGCTGGCGGCCCCAGTTCACCTCCTTCATCGACCCGGAGGACCTGGACCGGATCCACGAGGAGCCCTGATGGAGCACATCCTGCCCTTTGCCGGGGCGCACGACCTGCTGCCCCGGGACGGTCTGATCCTCTGCGCCGTCAGCGGCGGCGCGGATTCAGTTGCTCTGCTGTGCTATCTGCGGGAGCGGGGCTTCCGGGTGGCGGCGGCCCACTTTGACCACCACCTGCGCCCCACCTCCGGCCGGGACGCGGACTTCGTGGCCCGGCTGTGCCGGGAGCTGGGGGTGCCCTTCGCCCTGGGGGGCGCGCCGGTGGGGAAGCGGCCGGGCAATGTGGAGGACAACGCCCGCCGGGCCCGCTACGCCTTTTTGGCGGAGACCGCCCGGCAGATGGGGGCGGCGCGGATCGCCACCGCCCACACCGCCAACGACAACCTGGAGACCGTCCTGCTCCACCTGGCGCGGGGCTGTGGGCTCCAGGGCCTGGCCGGGATCCAGCCCCGCCGGGGCCTGTTGGTCCGGCCCATGCTCCACACCACCCGCCCCGCCATCCTGGACTACCTGGCCCGGCGGGGGCAGGACTACGTCACCGACGAGACCAACGCCGACGACCGCTACGCCCGCAACCGCGTCCGCCATCAGGTGGTGCCGGTGCTGGAGAGCCTGAACCCGCGGGCGGTGGAGGCCGCCGCCCGGATGACCGACTATCTGCGCGCCGACCTGGCCCGCCTGGGGCCGCGCCCGGACCGGTCCCCGCCGGCCCCTCTGCCCCCTCTGGAGACCCGGCCGGTGGCGGTGGGGGAGCGGGTGGAGACCCCTCTGTGGACCCTGGAGACCGGGTGGGCCAAGTGCCCGGACCGGCCGCCCACCCCGGAGGAGTTCTACCTCCGGCCCGCCGGGGCCATGGCCCTGCGGACCCGCCGGGAGGGAGACCGGCTCCACCCCCCCTTCCGGACGGGGAAGAGCGTGAAGAAGTGGATGATCGAGCTGGCCGTGCCCCGGCACGTCCGGGGGGCGGTGCCCGTGCTGACCGACGGGGAGGCGGTGCTGGCGGTGGCCGGGATCGGCCCCCAGGCGGCCGCCCTGGCCCGGCCGGGGGAGGACGCGGTCCACATCCGCTGGGAAAGACGATAAAGGAGGAGAGAAGGATGAGGTACGAGGAAAAGGACATCCTGAAGGTGCTCTACACCCAGGAGGAGCTGCGGGACAGAGTGGCCCGGCTGGGGGAGGAGATCGCCAGGGACTACGCGGGCCGGGCCCCGGTGCTGGTCAGCGTCCTGCGGGGGTCGTATATCTTCATGGCCGACCTGACCCGGAGCATCGACCTGCCCTGCACGGTGGATTTTATGAGCGTGTCCTCCTACGGCGCGGGCACCGTCTCCTCCGGCGAGGTGAAGATCATCAAGGACCTGTCCGACCCCATCGACGGCAAGGACCTGATCCTGGTGGAGGACATCCTGGACACCGGCAACACCCTCTACTACCTCCGGGAGGTGCTGGAGGCCCGCAAGCCCGCCTCCATCGCCATCTGCACCCTGCTGGACAAGCCGGAGCGGCGGGCCAAGGAGATCTGGGCCGACTATGTGGGCTTCCAGATCCCGGACGGCTTCGTGGTGGGCTACGGCCTGGACTACGCCGAGCGGTACCGCAACCTGCCCTACATCGGGGTGCTCAAGCCGGAGGTATATCAGGGCTGACCCGCGCCGCCACGGAAAGGACTGACACAGTTGAACGAGAAGCCTGAACACAGATCCCCTCTGCGGGGCGCTCTGGCCTATCTGCTGGTGGCGCTGGCGGTGATCGGCGTGGTCTTCGTGGTCAGCCGGGAGGCCAGGGACGGCGAGCAGAGCTACGCCTTCATCCGCCGGCTCTTCCTCCAGGAGAAGGTGGACTACTTCGAGGTGAGCAGTACCAACGAGCTGACCGTGCGCCTGAAGGAGCCCCTGGTCCCCAACGGGGAGATCGTCTACTACCACCACCTGGCCTCGCCGGAGATGTTCTTCGCCGACCTGGGGGACACCATCCAGGAGCAGCTGGCCAGGAACGTGCTAACCGACTACGACTACAAGGCCCCGCCCCAGGCGCCCTGGTGGCTGTCCATGCTGCCCACCCTGCTGTTGGTCATTGCCGGCGGGGCGGCGGTGACGCTCGTTACCGGCACGGCGGCGGGGGCGGCGGTATGGCCGGCCCTTGGCTGGCTGTGCGTGACGATGGGGGCCACGGGGCTTT
>CANRBW010000012.1 GCA_947628975.1 uncultured Oscillospiraceae bacterium
GAAGGGCGTAGCCCAGAAGGTCGTCTATGGTGCCTTTGACATCATCAAGGAGAAGACCGGCAAGGAGCCCCTTGAGGTCTTTACCGCCGCCATGGAGAACATCATGCCCTCCCTGGAGACCAAGTCCCGCCGTGTGGGCGGCTCCACTTATCAGGTCCCCATGGAGGTCCGGCCCGAGCGCCGGCAGACCCTCGGTCTGCGCTGGCTCACCAGCTACGCCCGCAACCGCGGCGAGAAGACCATGAAGGAGCGTCTGGCCGGCGAGGTCATGGACGCCGCCAACAACACCGGCTCCGCCGTGAAGAAGCGCGAGGACGTCCACAAGATGGCCGAGGCCAATAAGGCGTTCGCCCATTACCGCTGGTGATCCTGCGAAACAGGAGAATACCCTATGGCAAGAAAAGTATCTCTGGAGAATACGCGCAATATCGGCATCATGGCCCATATCGACGCCGGTAAGACCACGACCACTGAGCGTATCCTCTACTATACCGGCGTGAACTACAAGATCGGCGAGACCCACGACGGCACCGCCACCATGGACTGGATGGCCCAGGAGCAGGAGCGGGGCATCACCATCACCTCCGCCGCCACCACCTGCTACTGGAAGGGCACCAAGGACCAGTTCCCCCAGACCCGGATCAACATCATCGACACCCCGGGCCACGTGGACTTCACCGTGGAGGTGGAGCGCTCGTTGCGCGTGCTGGACGGGTCTGTGACCGTCATGTGCGCCAAGGGCGGCGTGGAGCCCCAGTCGGAGACGGTCTGGCGCCAGGCCGACCACTACAAGGTCCCCCGGATGATCTACGTCAACAAGATGGACATCATGGGGGCGGACTTCTTCCACGTCATGGACATGATCCACGACCGGCTCAAGTGCAACGCCGTGCCCATCCAGCTGCCCATCGGCCGGGAGGATACCTTCAAGGGCATCATCGACCTGGTGGAGATGGACGCCGACATCTACTATGACGAGATGGGCAAGGATATGCGGGTGGAGGAGATCCCCGCGGATATGCGGGATCTGGCCAACGAGTACCGGGAGAAACTGCTGGACGCGGTGTCCATGTTCGACGACGAGATCATGGAGATGTTCCTGGAGGGTCAGGACATTCCCCAGGAGAAGATCCGCAAGGCCATCCGGGCGGCCACCATCGCCAACGAGTTCGTCCCCGTCACCTGCGGCACCTCTTACAAGAACAAGGGTGTGCAGAAGCTGCTGGACGCCATCGTGGACTATATGCCCGCCCCCACCGACGTGCCGCCCATCCAGGGCGTGAACCCCGACACCGACGAGACCGACGAGCGGCCCAGCGACGACAACGCCCCCTTCTCCGCCCTGGTCTTCAAGATTGCCACCGACCCCTTTGTGGGCCGCCTGGCCTACACCCGGGTCTACTCCGGCACCCTGAACACCGGCACCGGCGTGCTCAACTCCACCAAGGGCCAGAAGGAGCGCATCGGCCGCATCCTCCAGATGCACGCCAACCACCGGGAGGACCTGGAGACGGTCTACTCCGGCGACATCGCCGCCGTCATCGGCCTGAAGAACTCCACCACCGGGGACACCCTCTGTGACGAGAAGCACCCCATCATCCTGGAGTCCATGGAGTTCCCCGACCCGGTCATCCGGGTGGCCATCGAGCCCAAGACCAAGGCCGGCCAGGAGAAGATGGGCATCGCCCTGGCCAAGCTGGCCGAGGAGGACCCCACCTTCAAGACCTGGACCGACGACGAGACCGGCCAGACCATCATCGCCGGCATGGGCGAGCTCCATCTGGAGATCATCGTGGACCGGCTTTTGCGGGAGTACAAGGTGGAGGCCAACGTGGGCGCGCCCCAGGTGGCCTACAAGGAGACCATCCGCAAGAGCGTGGAGCAGGACACCAAGTACGCCCGCCAGTCCGGCGGTAAGGGCCAGTACGGCCACGTCAAGATCCGCGTGGAGCCCAACGAGCCCGGCGCGGGCTACGTCTTTGAAAACGCCATCGTGGGCGGGGCCATCCCCAAGGAGTATATCCCCGCGGTGGACGCGGGCATCCAGGGCGCCATGCAGGCCGGGGTGCTGGCCGGCTACCCGGTGGAGGATGTGAAGGTGACGCTGTACGACGGCTCCTTCCACGAGGTGGACTCCTCGGAAATGGCCTTCAAGATCGCCGGCTCCATGGCCTTCAAGGAGGCCTGCCGCAAGGCCAATCCCGTCCTGCTGGAGCCGGTGATGAAGGTGGACGTGACCGTCCCCGACGACTACCTGGGCAACGTCATCGGCGACCTGACCTCCCGCCGGGGCATGGTCCAGGGCCAGGAGAGCCGCACCGGCGCCACCCAGGTCACCGCCCATGTGCCCCTGGCCGAGATGTTCGGCTACGCCACCGACCTGCGCTCCCGGACCCAGGGCCGGGGCCAGTACTCCATGGAGCCCCACAGCTATGTGGAGATCCCCAAGTCCATCGCCGAGAAGATCATCGCCCAGCGGGGCAAACAGAGCGAGGACTGACCCGGACGAGAAAAGGGCTTGCTTTTTCTCTCGAAATGCGCTACAATCAGTTCAACGTGACTGACAGATCTCACCAGCGAATTCATTTGAACATCTAAGGAGGATAACAAAAATGGCTAAGCAAAAGTTTGAGCGCACCAAGCCCCACGTCAACATTGGCACCATCGGCCACGTTGACCACGGCAAGACCACCCTCACCGCCGCCATCACCAAGTACCTGGCCATGAAGGGCCAGGCCCAGTACGAGGACTACTCCAGCATCGACAAGGCCCCCGAGGAGCGCGAGCGCGGCATCACCATCAACACCGCCCACGTGGAGTATGAGACCGACGCCCGGCACTACGCCCACGTCGACTGCCCGGGCCACGCCGACTATATCAAGAACATGATCACCGGCGCCGCGCAGATGGACGGCGCCATCCTGGTCATCGCCGCCACCGACGGCCCCATGGCCCAGACCAAGGAGCACATCCTGCTGGCCCGTCAGGTGGGCGTGCCCGCCATCGTGGTCTTCCTCAACAAGTGCGACCAGGTGGACGACCCCGAGCTGCTGGAGCTGGTGGAGATGGAGGTCCGGGAGACCCTGTCCAAGTACGAGTTCCCCGGCGACGACATCCCCATCATCAAGGGCTCCGCGCTCAACGCCCTGACCAACGAGTCCAACAACCCCGACGACCCCGACTTCGCCTGCATCAAGGAGCTGCTGGACGCGGTGGACAACTATATCCCCACCCCGCCCCGTGACGACTCCCTGCCCTTCCTGATGCCCGTGGAGGACGTGTTCACCATCTCCGGCCGCGGCACCGTGGCCACCGGCCGTGTGGAGCGCGGTCAGTTGAAGGCCGGCGAGGAAGTGGAGATCATCGGCCTCACCGAGGAGCGCAAGAAGACCGTGGTCACCTCCATGGAGATGTTCCACAAGACCCTGGACTTCGTGGAGGCGGGCGACAACGCCGGCTGCCTGCTCCGCGGCGTGGCCAAGACCGACATCGAGCGGGGCCAGGTGCTGTGCAAGCCCGGCTCCATCCACCCCCTCACCAAGTTCACCGGCCAGGTGTACGTCCTGAGCAAGGACGAGGGCGGCCGTCACACCCCCTTCTTCAACAACTACCGTCCCCAGTTCTACTTCCGCACCACCGACGTCACCGGCGTCATCACCCTGCCTGAGGGCACCGAGATGTGCATGCCCGGCGACAACGTGGACATGAAGGTGGAGCTGATTACCCCCATCGCCATCGAGAAGGGCCTGCGGTTCGCCATCCGTGAGGGTGGCCGCACCGTCGGCTCCGGCGTGGTCATCGACGTGGAGGACTAAGCCTCCCGCGGCGAAAACGCTTCAGGACGCCAGCCGGACCCCGGCTGGCGTCCTTTTTCCAACAGACAGGGAGGTGGACGCTTTGCCGGACGTGGGAGAGACGGTGAGCGGCGTTCTGGAGGGGCTGCCCGGCGGGCTGGACCTCTGGAAGGCGGCGTACACCGCGCTGATCGTGGTGGCGGCGGTGGTGGTGGGGCGGCTGGTCATGGCCCTGGTGGACCGCCGCCTGAAGCGCAGCAAGGTGGACCCCTCCCTGGCCAGGATCCTCCGGGGCCTGGTGAAGCTGGTGGTGGGGGTGGTGTGCGTCCTGCTGATCTGCGAGACGCTGGGCGTGGAGATCACCTCTCTGCTGGCGCTGTTCTCGGTGGTGGGGCTGGCGCTGTCCCTGGCCATCCAGGGGGTGCTGGCCAACCTGGCGGGAGGGATGGTCCTGCTGTGGGCCAAGCCCTTCCGGACCGGGGACTTTGTGGAGGTGGACGGCGTGCTGGGCACGGTGAAGGAGACCACGCTGATGTACACCAAGCTGAACACCACCGACAACCGTCTGGTGAGCATCCCCAACAAGATCGTCTCCGAGGTCAAGGTGGTGAACTTCGCCGCCGAGGAGAAGCGCCGGCTGGAGCTGACCTTCTCCGCCTCCTACGACAGCCCCATCGACCAGGTGAAGGCAGCGGTGCTGGAGGCCATGGCGGAAAACGAGCTGATCCTGCCCGACCCGGCCCCGGTGGCGGGGGTGGTCCGCTTCGGCCCCAGCGCCATCGAGTATAACCTCTGGGCCTGGTGCCGGGGGACCCGCTACTGGGACGCCCTTTACAGCGCCAACGAGGCCATCAAGCGGGCCCTGGACGCCCACGGGCTGGAGATGACCTACGACCATCTCAACGTACATATGATCGGACCCAAACCGGACACGGAAAGGAAGGTATGAGCTATGGCAGCGGGAAAAATGGCGGGGAAGGGCCTGGGCCTGATGGCCCTGGGCGCGGCGGTGGCCTCCCTGGGGGAGCTCTGGGTGGTCAGCGGCTTCTGGGGCGGCGTGGCCGCCATCGCGGGCACCCTGTTGGTGCTGTACGGGATCTATCTGGCCATGCCCGCCCATCCCTATTTCAAGCTGGCCGCCGGGGCGGAGGCGGCCATCATCGTCTTGTCGGTGCTCCAGATGATCTTCCAGGGCAGGATACTGGGCGGCACGCTGTTCATCGTCAGCACCCTGATCGCCCTGCTGTCCACCGTGCTGGTCTGCGGCGCCATCGGCACGCTGCTGAAGGAGAAGCCGGAGGGCGGCCGGGACCTGACCGAGCAGAGCAAGACCGCGGTGCTGGTCTACGCCGCCGGGGCGGCGGTGAGCGTGCTGTGCACCCTCATCTCCTGGATCCCCCTGCTGAACTTCCTCACCGACTTCGTCACCGGCACGGTGACCGGCCTGGTGATGCTGGCGGCCAACCTGTGGCGGGCCTACTTCTACTTCCGGGCCTCCCGCGCCCTGGCCGCCTGAGGCGCTCCAGCGGGAAAAAAGGCGGGCCGCCCAGGCCCGCCGGTGGGAAAGAGCCGGGAGCCCGCGCGAAGGCGCGGGCTCCCGGCTCCTCTCATGTCCGGAGCTGGCCCAGCAGGCCCTCCCCCCGGACGGCGGTGACCGTTACGGTCCGGAGCCGGTTGTGGAGGTCCTGCCCCGGCGCCCGGACCAGGACGTAGTTGGGGGCGTGGCCCTGCCACAGGCCGTCCCGCTCCTCCTCGAACAGCACCTCCAGCTCCCGGCCCACCTGGCGGTCCAGATAGCGGCGGCGCAGGGCCCGGGCCAGGGCCCCCGCCTCCCTGGCCCGGCGCTTTTTCTCCTGGGCGGGGACCTGTCCGGCCATGGCCGCCGCCGGCGTGCCGGGGCGGCGGGAGTAGGGGAAGACGTGGAGGGCGGAAAAGGCCATCTCCTCCACAAAGGCCAGGCTCTGGCGGAAGTCCTCCAGGGTCTCGCCGGGGAAGCCCACGATCAGGTCGGTGGTGAGGCCGGGGTCCGGGAAGGCGGCGCGGAGCAGGTCCACCGACCGGGCGAACCGGGCGGCGTCGTACCGGCGGTTCATGGCGGCCAGGGTCCTGTCGCATCCGGACTGGAGGGAGAGGTGGAAGTGGGGGCAGAGGTTGGGCAGACGGGCCGCCCGGCGGCAAAAGTCCTCCGTCACCGTCCGGGGCTCCAGACTGCCCAGCCGGAGCCGCAGGCCGGGGGCGGCGGCGGAGACCGCCTCCAGCAGGTCGGCCAGCTCCGGCCGGCCGGGCAGGTCCCGGCCCCAGGAGGAGAGCTCGATGCCGGTGAGCACCATCTCCCGGTAGCCCGCCTGGGCCATCTCCCCGGCCTGGGCCGCCGCCCGGTCCAGGGGCAGGGAGCGCACCGGCCCTCTGGCGTAGGGGATGATACAGTAGGCGCAGAAGTTGACGCACCCGTCCTCCACCTTGAGCATACACCGGGTCCGCTGGGCCAGCCCGCCGGCGGGCAGCTCCTCGAAGACCCGGCGGCGCATGGCGTCGTCCACCGCGGTGACCGGTCCGCCGCGTTGGGCCAGGGCGGCCTCCGCCAGGTCCCAGAAGCGGCCCCGGTCCCCGGTGCCGCAGACCAGGTCCGCCCCCAGGGCCTCGGCCTGGCCGGGGTGGGTCTGGGGGAAACAGCCGCACACGCACAGCAGGGCCTCCGGCCTCTCCCGGCGCAGACGGCGGACGACCTGGCGGCTCTTCTGGTCGGCCACGGCGGTGACGGAGCAGGTGTTGACCAGGTAGACCTCCGCCTCCTCCTCCGGGGCGACCAGGCGGTGGCCCCGGCGCAGGCCCTCCCGCTCCAGCGACTGGGACTCGTATTGGTTGACTTTGCACCCCAGGGTGCAGACGGCGAAGCGCATGAAAAAGACCCCCTTGCGCTTTGGACGGAAGTTTGGTACAATTCATTGTACACATACAAATCTGAATTTGCAAGGAGTACCGGTCTTGAGTTACAGCTTTTTCGCCCTGCTGGGCCGGATGAACTGCATCGACCGCTGGGGCCTGATGCGCAACACCCGGGTGGAGAACATCCAGGAGCACTCCCACATGGTGGCGGTGCTGGCCCACGCCCTGGCCGTCATCGGCCGGGAGCGGTTCGGCGCCGCGGTGGACCCCAACGAGGCCGCCGTGGCCGGCCTCTACCACGACGCGCCGGAGATCCTCACCGGGGACCTGCCCACCCCCGTGAAGTACGACAACCCCGCCATCAAGGACGCCTACAAGGCGGTGGAGAGCGTGGCGGCGGACAAGCTGCTGTCCATGCTGCCCCCGGAGCTGGTGGGGGCCTTCGCCCCCTACGTCCGGGAGGAGCTGGAGCCGGAGCTGTTGGCGGTGGTCAAGGCCGCCGACAAGCTGGCCGCCCACATCAAGTGCCTGGAGGAGCTGAAGGCGGGCAACCAGGAGTTCCGCCAGGCCGCCCGCCAGACCCGCGCCGCCCTGGAGCGGCTGGAGCTGCCGGCGCTGGGCTATTTTATGGAGGAGTTTTTACCCGCGTTCCAGCTTACCCTGGACGAGCTGTGAGAAAGAGGAGGGACCGACTGTGAGAGCCATCGTCACCGTGATCGGCAAGGACGCCGTGGGCATCATCGCCTCCGTCTGCGCCATCCTGAGCGCCCACCGGGTCAACGTGCTGGACATCAGCCAGACCGTTTTGCAGGAGTATTTCACCATGATCATGCTGGTGGACACCAAGGACGCCGACCTGCCCTTCGCCCAGCTGGCGGACCTGCTGAAGGGGGAGGGGGAGAGCCTGGGGCTGTCCATCCGGATCCAGCGGGAGGATATTTTCAACGCCATGCACCGGATCTGACCCCAGCCGGTCCGGCCGGAGCGAGAAAGGACGGGAGACCTATGGAGCGCGACCTTTGCCAGAGCACCCCCAAGCTGGGCTTCGGGCTGATGCGCCTGCCCAAGCTGGCCGACGGGGCCATCGACGTTGAGCAGACCAAGGAGATGGTGGACCGCTTCCTGGCGGCCGGGATGACCTACTTCGACACCGCCTATGTCTACGACGGCGGCAAGTCGGAGGAGGCGGCCCGGCTGGCCCTGGTGGAGCGGTACCCAAGGGAGAGCTACACCCTGGCCACCAAGCTGTGCGCCTGGATGGGCCCCACCAACGCCGCCGAGGCCCGGCAGCAGTTCTACACCAGCCTGGAGCGTACCGGGGCGGGGTATTTTGACTACTACCTGCTCCACGCCCTCCAGCGCAATAACTACAAAAAGTACGACGAATACGACCTGTGGCACTTTGTCCGGGAGCTGAAGGAGAAGGGCCTGGTCCGGCACTACGGCTTCTCCTTCCACGCCGACCCGCCCCTGCTGGAGGAGCTGCTGGCCGCCCACCCGGACGTGGACTTCGTCCAGCTCCAGATCAACTACGCCGACTGGGAGAACCCCGGCGTGCGCGCCAGGGAGTGCTGGGAGATCGCCCGCCGCCACGGCAAGCCGGTGGTCATCATGGAGCCGGTGAAGGGCGGCGCCCTGGCCGACCCCATCCCGGAGGCGGCCCGGACCCTGAAGGCCGCCGACCCGGCGGCCTCCCCCGCGTCGTGGGCCATCCGCTTCGCCGCCTCCCTGGAGGGGGTGGTCACGGTGCTGTCGGGGATGTCCGACCTGGCCCAGATGGAGGACAACCTCTCCTACATGAAGGCGTTCCGCCCCCTGGACGAGAAGGAGCGGGCGGTCATCGCCCGGGTCCAGGCCGTGCTGAACGGCGACCGGTCCATCCCCTGCACCGGGTGTCACTACTGCACCGCCGGGTGCCCCCGGAACATCCCCATCCCGGAGATCTTCCATGTGATGAACCACCAGCGGGGCAACGCCGCCTTCCGGGGCCGGCGGGAGTACGTCATCGCCACCCAGGACCGGGGCAGGGCCTCGGAGTGTATCCGCTGTGGCCAGTGCGAGAGGGCCTGCCCCCAGCAGCTCCCGGTGATCGGGTATCTGAAGGAGTGCGCCGACCGCTTCGAGCGGGAGAGCGACTGACCGGAGCGGAAAAGGAGGACAGGAATGAACGAAACGACCGGCGGGGCCGCCCGGCCCGGCCTGAGGGACCACCTCTACCGGCTCACCGTCTCGGCCATGTTCCTGGCGCTGGGACAGGTGCTGCCCTTCGCCACCGCCCAGATCCCGGCGGTGGGCAATATGCTCCTGCCCATGCACATCCCCGTGCTGCTGTGCGGCCTCATCTGCGGCTGGCAGTACGGCGGGGCGGTGGGCTTTATCTGCCCCCTGCTGCGCTTCGCCATCTTCGGAAATCCCCCCATGCCCCAGGGCATCGGCATGGCCTTTGAGCTGTGCGCCTACGGCGTCATCGTGGGCTATCTCTACGGCCGCTCCCGGTGGAAGTGCGTCTTCTCCCTCTACCGCTCCCTCCTCATCGCCATGGTGGGGGGCCGGGTGGTCTGGGGCGCGGCGCGGGTGGTGATGATGGGGGCGGCCCAGGTGCCCTTCGGCTGGGAGGCGTTCCTCTCCGGGGCCCTGCTCACCGCCATCCCCGGCATCCTCCTCCAGCTCATCCTCATCCCCGCCATCATGGTGGCTCTGGACCGGGCCAAGCTGGTGCCCTTCTCCAAGACCCGCCCCAGGGACCGGAACCGTGGGGCCGGGCCCGCCGGGCCCTCGGTCTGAGCGGGCGCTACCGCTTCCCCGCGGAGAAGGCGGCGGCCTCCGCCAGCCAGGCCAGGAGCTGGTCGTCGATCTCCGCCGGGGCGGACACCAGGACGTGGTGGGTCCACCGGCCGGGATAGGGCTGGACCGCCCCGTCGATTCGGGGGGAGCTCTGGCGGTGGTCCAGGCCGAAGGTCACGGTGAGGTAGACCTCCGGCCGCTCCGCCGCCCGGCGGACGGGGAGGAAGGAGGCGCAGGCGAAGACGCGCCGGTTGGCGAAGGTGATCTGGGTCTTGCCCACCCGGATCCGGGTGTCGGGCAGGGCGGCCAGAAGCCGCTCCTCCAGCGCCGTGTAGAGGGGGAGGGCCTGGGGCCTTTGTTGGAAGAACAAGAGCGCGTCCTGATCGGGCATATCCGTCTCCTCTCCGCCGGGCCCGCCGGGCCCGGCCGTTTTGATGGGCCTTCTGACAAGGAGGGTAGCAGACGGCGGGGGCGTTGTTGACCCGCCCGGCCCGGCGGGGCGAGATTTTCTCCCCCGGCGTCTTGCCAGGGGAGGAAAAGTGTGGTAGAATAACGGGGTATCAAAAGGTACGCACGGACACGCCCCCGTACCTCACCAGGATAGAGGGTCCGCCTCCTAAGCGGAATGTAGTGCGTTCGAGTCGCGCCGGGGGTGCCAGAGAATAAGTCGGGAGTCCCCTGGACTCTCGGCTTTTTTCCTTTGCGGGCAGGGAGGGGAGACCATGGAGAGAAAACAGCTCAAGCGGACCGCCCGGAGGACCCTGGGGCGGCACTATGTCCTGCTGACGGCGCTGTGTTTGCTGGGCTCGCTGCTGTGGGGGCGCGCCGCCCTGACCGCCAACCTGGCCAGGGCGGCCTCCACCGGGCGTCTCCCCGACCTGGCGACCGCCTCCCTGCCCGCCGGGGCGGAGGCGGGCAGGACGCTGTGGGCCCTGGCCCAGGACGGCCCCGCCGCCTCCCAGGCGCTGTGGGCGCGGGAGCGGGAGCTGTCCGGCCAGGGGAGCGGGGCGCTGGGCCGGAGCCGGGGCGTGCTGGCCGGGGCGGTGAACAAGGCCCAGTCGGGGGCCTACATGGCCGACGCCCTGGCGGGGCTGGAGCGGCTGACCGGCTCGCCCCGGGCGGGGCTGGTCCTGCTGGCGGTCCTCTGGGCCGGGGGGCTCTTCCTGGTGTGGAGCCTGGTCCAAAACGTCTACGCGGTGGTCCTGGGGCGGCTGGTGCTGGAGAGCCGGGTCTACCCCCAGGTCCCCCTGAGCCGGGCCTTCTCCTTCCTGCCCTTGCGGCGGTGGGGCCGGGCGGCGGCGGCCCTGCTGTGGCGGGCGCTGTTCCAGCTTTTGTGGAGCCTGACGGTGGTGGGGGGCGCGGTGAAGGCCTGCGCCTACTTCCCCGTGCCCTATCTGCTGGCTCAGGACCCGGAGCTGAAGCCCCGCCAGGCCCTGGACCTGGCCCAGCGGATGATGCGCGGGCATAAGGGGGAGCTGTTCCGCCTGGAGCTGAGTTTCCTGGGCTGGCGGGTCCTCAGCCTCCTCTCCCTGGGGGTGTCCGGGGCGCTCTACTCCCGGCCCTACCGCCAGGCGGCGCGGGGCGAGTTCTACCGGGAGGTCCGGGCCCAGTGGCTGGCGCTCCACCCGGAGGACCGGGCCGCCCGGGGGGACCGGTGGCTCTTTGCCCGGCCGGACGACGCCGCCCTGGCCGGGGCCTATGGCGACGTGGCCTCCCGCCGGGCGGCGGCGGCCCAGGCGCCGGAGCTGCCCGGCCTGGCGGGGGCGCTGGCCCGGTACTTCGGCGTGCTCCTCCGCCGGGGCCCCAGGGAGCTGGCCTACGCCCACGCGGCGGAGGAGCGGTCCCGGCTGGCGGTCCTGGAGGCGGAGGCCGCCGGGCGGCGCTACCCCCTCCGGCTGGCCCCCGGACGGCCCGCCGGGGACCGGCGGGACCAGCGCCCGGCCCCGGCGGGGCGCTGTTACTGGATCTGGTCGCTGGTGGCGATGTTCTTCCTCTTTTCGGTGCTGGGGTGGCTGTGGGAGGTGGGCTACGCCGCCGTGGTGGAGGGGCGGCTGGTCAACCGGGGGGTGCTCCACGGCCCCTGGCTGCCCCTCTACGGCTCCGGCGGGTGCCTGATGCTGATTTTGCTGGCCCGCTTCCGGGCCCGGCCGGGGGCCTTCTTTGGCCTGTCCATGGCGCTGTGCGGCGCGCTGGAGTACGGCACCGGGCTGTGGCTGGAGCGGCTCAAGGGCCAGCGGTGGTGGAGCTACGACGGCTACTTCCTCAACCTCCAGGGCCGGGTCTGCGCCGAGGGGCTGCTGCTCTTTGCCGCGGGGGGGTGCGCGGTGGTCTACCTCCTGGCCCCCCGGCTGGACCGGTGGCTGAGCCGGACGCCGGGGCGGGCGCTGGTGGGGGTCTGTCTGGCGCTGATGGCGCTGTTCTGCCTGGATGAGGTCTGGTCCGCGTTCCGGCCCAACGTGGGGAATGGGATCACCAACTCCGTCCCGGCCCAGCCGGGGCGGCCGCCGGACGGCCCGCCCCTGGAGGGGGCCGGCCTCCGGTCCGCCTAGCCGGGGCAGGGGCCCAAAGGAAACAGGAGGTCCCGGAGGCGCGCGCCTCCGGGACCTCCTGTTCGCTCCGGCAGGCGCCGCGGGGCCGCCGGGGTCAGTTCTGGTAGTGGATCTGCGGGGTCTCGATCATGGGGTAGGAGATGGGGAGGACGCCCTCCAGGTCCTCGTGGTCCATGGCCACGGCGGTGGGGGCGGCGTTGTCGTAGGTGGTGTAGTAGTAGACCCCGGTGTCGGCGTTACAGCAGCAGGAGTAGATGGTGAACTCGAACTTCCCCTGGCCCATGTCCACACAGCCGCGGGGCATGGCCACGCTCTGGAGGATGTGGAAGAACTGGCTGACGCTCTCCGCCTCGCCGGAGGGGGAGAGGGAGTTGGCCCGGACAAAGGCCGCCCGGACGAAGCGGGAGGCGGAGGACAGGTCACCCGGCAGGCCCAGGGCCCCCATGCCCCGGCTGTACGGCTCCAGCCGCAGGCTCTGGCAGAAGTGGTTCTGGGGCGGCTGGTTGGACAGGGCCATGTAGTTGCAAAGGTTCTGGCTCTGGTAGGGGAAGGGGGGATTGTTGGTCAAGACCCCGGCGGGGTCGTCGTAGACGTGGAGGCCGTCGGCGGTGGACTCCACCACCACAGCGCCCTCCCGATTGGCGATGATCCAGTGGAGCTGGGTGGCCTTCAGCTCCGGGGAGAAGTCCAGGTCCACCAGGTTGATCCGCGCCAGCAGGGCGCGCACGTCGGCCATGCAGTCACACTGGCCCAGCATCCAGGGGATGAACTCAAAGGGGGCGATGTTGTCCTTCCCCGGCTGTTCGGGGAAGTAGACGGCGTTGCCCACGAAGTTCAGCCCCGCCATGGACAGGCCCTTTTCGTTGGTGGCCTCGTAGTAGAGGGGGTAGCCGTCCCGGACAAAGCTCATGCCGATCATGGCGTAGTGGCTGGACAGGGTCCTGGCCTTGCGGAAGACCAGGGGATAGCGACGGGGGGTGACGGTCACCGACTCCTGATAGGAGAACTCCAGGTCCAGGTTCCGGCCGAAGTAGAAGGAGTCGGTCAGGTAGGTGGCGGCGGTACACATAGATCGGCGCTCCTTTCGTGGCGCTGGCGGCGCTCAGGCGTCCAGGTCCACCAGCTGATAGTCCCGGCTGCCAAAGCCCAGGGCGGCGGCGGCCTCGATGGTGTGGACCCCGTGGCGGGACTCCACCCGCTGGATGAAGTGGTCCCGGCCGGGGTCCTGGGAGGCGTAGATCAGATCGAGGCACGCCTGGTCGATGGCCACCGGGTCCAGGGAGGCCAGGATGCCGATGTCCGCCATGCAGGGGTCCTCGGCCACGGCGCAGCAGTCGCAGTCCACCGAGAGGTTGGCCATGACGTTGAGGTAGACCACGTTGCCCCGGAAGAGCTCCACCACGCTCATGGCCGCGTCCGCCATGGCCTCACAGAAGGCGTCCTGCTCCGCGTGGCGGTCCCAGACCACCGTCTGGTCCAGGGTGACCCCGGCGGAGTGGATGTTGCACTTCCCCGCCGAGGAGGCGCAGCCGATGGACAGCTGCTTCAGCGCCCCGCCGTAGCCCCCCATGGGGTGGCCCTTGAAGTGGGAGAGGACGATCATGGCGTCGTAGTTTTGGAGGTTTTTGCCCACCAGGTTCTCCTTCAGCACCTTGCCCCCGGGGACGGGCAGGCGCAGGTCGGGGCCCTGGGCGTCCATCAGATCCACGTCGAACAGCTCGGTCCAGCCGTGGCCGGCCAGGAGCTTGAGGTGTTTGTCGGTGTAGTTGCGCGCGCCGTCGTAGGCGGTGTTGCACTCCACCACCGTGGCGCCCAGGCGCCGGACCAGGGGGGCCCAGAAGGCGGGGCGCAGATAGTTCTGGTTCCCCTCCTCGCCGGAGTGGACCTTGGCGCAGACCTTGCCGGTGAGGGGCCGGTCCAGGGCCTGGTAGAGGTCCAGGGCCCGCTCGGGGGTGATGGTCCGGCTGAAGTAGACCAAAGAGCCGCTCATATGAAACACCTGTCCTTTCTCCGCGCCGGATCCGGCGCGCGGTTTCCCGCCACCAGTATACCAAAGCCCCCGGAAAAAAACAAGGGTATTTACGCCGGGGGGAAAAAGGGATATAATAGGCCGCGGCGGCCCGTGGCCGCCTATATCGGGAAAAGGAAGATGTCCATGGAAGAGCGGATCAAAACCACCGGCGGGGTCTTTCGGGAGGGGATGCGGGACGGCATCCCCATCGGCCTGGGCTATTTCGCCGTGGCCTTCGCCCTGGGGATCCAGGCCCAGAAGGCGGGGCTGGGACCGGTCCAGAGCTTTTTTGCCAGCCTGCTGTGCAACGCCTCGGCGGGGGAGAAGGCGGGGCTGGACGTGATCGTGGCGGGCGCGCCGCTGTGGATGATGGCGTTGACCACCCTGGTGGTCAACGCCCGATACCTCCTCATGTCCACCGCCCTCAGCCAGCGGATGGACCCCAAGGGCCGGCTCCTCCACCGCTTCGGCGTGTCCATGTATATCACCGACGAGCTGTTCGCCATCTCCATCGCCAGGGAGGGGTATCTGGACCCCTTCTACCTCTACGGCGCGGCGCTGGTGGCCTCGCCGTGCTGGGCGCTGGGCACGGCGGTGGGCTGTGTGGCGGGGGACCTGATGCCCCCCTGGGCGGTGAGCGCGCTGAGCGTGGCCCTCTACGGGATGTTCCTGGCCGCGATCATCCCCAGCGCGAAGAAGGACCGGGTGGTGGCCGTTCTGGTGGCGCTGGCCTTCGCGGTCAGCTTCGCGGCCAGCCGCCTGCCGGGGATCTCCCGGCTGGAGCCCAGTTGGCGCATCATCCTGCTGAGCGTGACGCTGTGCGCGGCGGCGGCGCTGCTCTTCCCCCGTACCGGGGAGGACGGACAGGGGGGGGACGAGCCGTGAACCTTCTCTACATCCTGGTCATGACCCTGAGCCTCTACGCCATCCGGGCACTGCCCATGACCCTGATCCGCAAGCCCATCAAGAGCCGCTTTCTGCGCTCCTTCCTCTACTATGTGCCCTATGTGACCCTGGCGGTGATGACCGTCCCGGCCATTCTGGACGACCCCCGCAGTCCCGTGGCCGGGGCCCTGGCCCTGGCGGTGGGCGTGGTGGCGGCGTGGCTGGGGGCGGGGCTGATGCCGGTGGCTATGCTGTGCTGTGTGACGGTGCTGGTGGCGGAGGGCCTTCTGCTGTGAGCGCCGGGGAGTTTCGCGGGATCCCGGCGACCCAGGAGGAGCGCCGGGCCTTCCTGCTCCGGGCCCTCCTGGCCGAGCGGGGCGAGGCCCCCGACCTCCCCGCCGACCAGGACGGCCAGCGGCGGCTTCTGCGGGCGCTGATGAACGTCCGCCCGCCCCGGCCGGCGGGGGAGGAGTTCCTGGCGGTGCAGGACGCCTATCTGCGGGCGGAGACCGCCGCCAAGGGGATCACCGACCTGGCCGGGCTGACCCCGGCGGAGCCGGGGATCTACCTGTGGCAGGGGGACATCACCACCCTGCGGTGCGGGGCCATCGTCAACGCCGCCAACAGCGGCCTTACCGGCTGTTACATCCCCGGCCACAACTGCATCGACAACTGCATCCACACCTACGCCGGGGTCCAGCTGCGGCTCCACTGCGCCCGGCTCATGGCCGAGCAGGGGCACGAGGAGCCCACCGGCCGGGCCAAGCTCACCCCCGCCTACGCCCTGCCCTGCGACTATGTCCTCCACACGGTGGGGCCCATCGTCTCCGGCGGCGTGACCGGGGAGGACCGGGCCCTGCTGGCCTCCTGCTACCGCTCCTGCCTGGAGCTGGCCCGGCGGAACGGGATCGGGAGCGTGGCCTTCTGCTGTATCTCCACCGGGGTGTTCCACTTTCCCCCCGCCCTGGCCGCGGAGATCGCCGTGGACACCGTCCGGCGGCACCGGGGGGAGACGGAGGTGATCTTCAATGTGTTCCGGGACGAGGACTACGCCCTCTACCGCGCCCTGCTGGGGTGACGCCCTCCGGCGGCTCCGCCAGGCGCTGGACCGGGCGGAGGCGGTGATGGTGGGCGCGGGGGCGGGGTTGTCCGCCGCGGCGGGATTCACCTACGCCGGGGAGCGGTTCGCCCGGTATTTCTCCGACTTCGCCCGGGCCTACGGCTTTTCCGATATGTACGCCGGGGGCTTCTACCCCTTCCCCACCCCGGAGGCGTACTGGGCGTACTGGAGCCGGTATATTTATGTAAACCGGTATCAGGACCCGCCCCGGCCGGTCTACCGGCAGCTTTTGGAGCTGGTGGGGGAGAAGGACTACTTCGTCCTCACCACCAACGTGGACCACTGCTTCCAGAAGGCGGGGTTTGACAAGGCGCGGCTCTTTTACACCCAGGGGGACTACGGCCTGTTCCAGTGCTCCCGGCCCTGCTGCCAGGAGACTTTTGACAATGAAGAGACCATCCGCCGAATGGTGGCGCGGCAGAGGGGGCTGGAGATCCCCTCGGACCTCCTCCCGGTCTGCCCCCACTGCGGCAGCCCGCTGACGGTGAACCTCCGGGCGGACGACCGCTTTGTGGAGGACGCGGGCTGGCGGGCGGCCGCGGAGCGGTACGGGGACTTCCTGCGCCGCCACGGGGCGGGGCGGGTCCTCTATCTGGAGCTGGGGGTGGGGTACAACACCCCCGGCATCATCAAGTACCCCTTCCGGCGCATGGCCGGGGCGAACCCCCAGGCGGTCTACGCCTGCGTCAACGCCGGCCAGGCGGACTGTCCCCCGGAGCTGGGGGAGCGGGCCATCTGCCTCAACGCCGACCTGGGGGAGGCGCTGGCCGCCCTGACCGGGGCGGGGGAGGAGGCGGAGGCGTAGACCCGCCGCCCGGCGGCGCGGTCACTCCTGGCCACAGAGGGGACAGGAGTCCTCCGGGGCCACGGCGCATTTCGGGGGGACCGGCTCCCCCCGGCGGGTGTAGTAGTCGGCCAGGGCGGCCTTCACCGCCTCCTCCGCCAGCACCGAGCAGTGGAGCTTGTGGGCGGGGAGGCCGTCCAGAGCCTCCGCCACGGCGGCGTTGGTGAGGGTCAGGGCCTCCTGGATGGTCCTGCCCCGGATCATCTCGGTGGCCATGGAGGAGGTGGCGATGGCGGAGCCACAGCCGAAGGTCTGGAAGCGGACGTCGGTGATCACGCCGTCACGGATCTTCAGATACATCTTCATGATGTCGCCGCAGACGGGGTTGCCTACCTGGCCCACGCCGTCGGCGTCGGCCAGTTCCCCCATGTTCCGGGGGTGGGTGAAGTGGTCCATGACCTTTTCTGAATAGAGCATACGCGTCTCTCCTTTACCAAGTCGGTTTTTGGGCGGCCTCGTCCCACACCGGGGACATGACCCGCAGAACGCCCACCACCTCGGCCAGGGTGTGGGCGATGGTATCCACCTCTTCCTCGGTGGTCTCCTCCCCCAGGGACAGCCGCACCGAGCCGTGGGCCACGGCGTGGGGCAGGCCGATGGCCAGCAGGACGTGGGAGGGCTCCAGCGAGGTGGAGGAGCAGGCGGAGCCGCTGGAGGCGCAGATCCCCCGCACGTCCAGCTGGAGGAGGATGGACTCCCCCTCCACCGCCTCGAAGGCGAAGGAGGCCAGAGAGGGGAGGCGCTGGGTGGGGTGGCCGGTGAGGCGGGAGTAGGGCAGGGTCAGGACCTGGCGGATCAGCCGGTCCCGGAGGGCGGCGAGGCGGCGGCCGTCTTGGTCCAGAGTGGCCAGCCGCTCCCGGAGGGCGGCGGCCATCCCCACCGCCCCGGCCACGTTCTCGGTGCCGGAGCGGCGGCCCCGCTCCTGCCCGCCGCCGTGGATCAGGGGCAGGAGGGCGGCGCCCTTCCGGACGTAGAGCGCCCCCACCCCTCTGGGGCCGTGGAACTTGTGGGCGGAGAGGCTGAGCAGGTCCACCCCCAGGGCCCGGACGTCCACCGGGATGTGGCCCAGCTCGCCGGCCACACCGTTCTTGCCGGTCAGGAGCTTGCCGTCGATGGCGATGACGTTGCCCACGCCCGTGCCGATGTAGATGCCGATCGCCGTGCCGTCCCAGGGGATGGCGAGCTTCTC
>CANRBW010000013.1 GCA_947628975.1 uncultured Oscillospiraceae bacterium
CACCTTGGAGATGACCTTCTCGGTGAACGACGCGCCCTACGCCGGGCGGGAGGGGAAGTTCGTCACCTCCCGCCAGCTCCGGGAGCGGCTCCAGCGGGAGATGCTCAAGGACGTGTCCCTGCGGGTCACCGACACCGACAGCACCGACTCCTTCAACGTGGCCGGCCGGGGGGAGATGAGCCTTTCCATCCTCATCGAGACCATGCGCCGGGAGGGGTACGAGTTCCAGGTGTCGCCCCCCCGGGTGCTCTATCAGGAGATAGACGGGAAGACGTGCGAGCCCATCGAGAGGCTGGTGGTGGACGTGCCCTCCGACTGCGTGGGCGCGGTCATCGAGAAGCTGGGCTCCCGGAAGGGGGACCTGGTGGAGATGACCCCGGTGGGAGACCGGATGAAGGTGGAGTTTTTGGTCCCCTCCCGCGGCCTGTTCGGCTACCGCAACGAGTTTTTGACCGACACCAAGGGCGAGGGCATCATGGCCTCCGTCTTCGACTCCTACGCCCCCATGAAGGGGGAGATCCAGCGCCGCTCCACCGGCTCCCTGGTGAGCTTTGAGACCGGCGAGAGCGTCACCTACGGCCTCTTCAACGCCCAGGAGCGGGGCGTGCTGTTCATCGGCCCCGGCGTGCCGGTCTACGCGGGGATGATCGTGGGCGAGTGCCCCAAGCAGGAGGACATCACCGTCAACGTCTGCAAGAAAAAGCAGCTGACCAATATGCGGGCCAGCGGCTCGGACGAGGCGTTGCGGCTGGTGCCGCCCCGGCAGATGAGCCTGGAGCAGTGCCTGGAGTTCCTGGCCGACGACGAGCTGCTGGAGGTCACCCCCAAGTCCCTCCGGTTACGCAAGCGCCTGCTGGACCACTCCGCCCGGATGCGCGAGGCCAGCCGGAAGAAGCAGTGACCGCAAGCCCCCTCAGAGCGTGACAAGGGAGTTGGCTTGACAAAAAAACGTTCCAGGACGCACGACGAGGGCGGGGACGCAGGTCCCTCTCAGAAGAATAAGGTGGTTGTCCTGACAAAAAACGCCGTAGGCCAGCACTATGAGGGCGGGGGCGCACGACCTCTCAGAAAAATAAGGTAGTTGGCCTGACAAAAAAACGTCCCAGACAGCACGACGAGGGCGGGTACGCAGGTCCCTTTCAGAGAAGGATAAGGTAGTTGCCCTGACAACGAAAAGCCCGTTGCGGAAGGTCCGCAACGGGCTTGTTGTTGTCGGGGCGGCGGGGCGTCAGAGCACGAAGTCCTCCGGGGAGAGCTGGGGCCGGGCGGGGACGACGGGGCGGGGCGGGACGCGCTTGAGGGGGTCGTAGCGAAAGCCGCGGCAGGACCCGCCGGGGGAGACGATGCCCCGCTTGGGGCAGCCCACCTGGCCGTCCTCCAGGGGGACGCCTCTGGCGCAGTAGGTGCACAGGGGCTCGATCTTGGTCTCAAACAGCATGGGGGTCGCTCCCTTCTCCGCGGCGGGTGAGGTATTCCGCCCCCATTATAGCACACTTTTTTTCCGCCTGCCACAAAAAAGAGCGAAAAAGAAAAAAATCAACAAAACGCACCAGCACAGGGCCACCGAGCCGGTGAGGGTGGTGGGGAGGTCCAGCCGGGCCAGGTCGTCCACCTGCTCGGACAGGACCGCCCCCACCGGCGCCGAGAGGGGGAAGAGCCGGGTCAGGGCCCAGACCAGGGCGGCGGAGATCCCGCCGTGGAGCAGTTTGCCCACCAGGTAGGTCCCGGAGGAGAGGCCGCTGTCGGCCAGGAAGGAGAGGACCTGGCAGTGGATGGACACCCCTGCCCAGCCCAGCATGAACGCGGCCATGGACACGCTCCCGGCCAGGGTGCCCCCCTGGGTGAGGCCGGTGACGCCGCTGGTCAGCTCCACCACCCCGGTGAGCAGTTTCTGGCACCACGCCTGGTCCAGCCCCAGCGGGCCCAGCAGCCGGGAGAGGAGCAGGGCGGTGCCGGGGAGGACGCCGGACAGGGCGAGGAGCCGCAGGACCACGGTGAAGACGATGACGAAGGCGCAGATGCTCAGGGCGGAGCCCATGGCCCCGGTGACGGCCTGGGTGAAGGCGGCGCTGAAGCGCTTGACCTGGAAGGTGGGGGCGCTGTGGGCTGAGGCGGGCTCCCGGCGGGGGCCGTAAAAGCGGAACAGGATCCCCACCAGGCAGGAGGCCAGCAGGTGGACCAGGTAGAGCAGAAGGCCCACCTGGCTGTCGGCGAAGACCCCGGCCCCCACCACCCCCAGGATGAAGGCGGGGCCGGAGTTGTTGCAGAAGGCCAGCATCCGCTGGGCCTCCACCCTGGTGCACAGCCCCTGCTGATAGAGGGAGATGGCGGTCCTGGCCCCCACGGGATAGCCCCCCACGAAGCCCAGGGCCAGGGCGGAGGCGCAGGGGCCGCCCACCCGGAACAGGGGCCGCATCACCCCCTCCAGCGCCCGGCCCAGATACCCCGCGAAGCCCAGGTCCACCACCAGGGAGGACAGGACGAAGAAGGGGAACAGGGAGGGGACGATGACGTTATAGCACAGCTCCAGCCCCGTCCGGGCCGCCGCCACGCACTCCCGGGGAAAGAGGAGAAAACCCAGGGTGGTCAGGGCCAGTGCCCCGCCCAGGAGCAGGTCCCTGGTGTGTTTCGTGCCGAATATCCGCCGCCACATGGCCGTCACCTCCAACGGGGGAGCATATGCCCGGGGGGCGTTGTCCTATGTCTCCGCCCTCCGGGGCGACTAAACCCGGCGGCGAGCGCATAGGCTGTCGGGACGGGAGGTGCTTGCCATGGAGGAAAAACCGCGGCGGCGCGGTCCGGCGGAGCGGGTGGCCCAGCTGTTCGGCCTCCCGGCCGACGCGGTGGCGGGGATGCCGCGCCTGGAGCTGGTGGGAGACGGCCAGTTGCGGGTGGAGCGCCACCGGGGCATCCTGGCCTACGACCCCGCCGAGATCCACATCGGGGCGGGCCGGCTGACCATCCGGGTCCGGGGGACCGGCCTGGAACTGCGGGCCATGACCCGCCAGGAGCTGACGGTCACGGGCAGGATCGTCTCGGTGGAGCTGGAATAGGGGGGAGCGAAGGTGCAAAGGGCGGCCGATCTGGCGCGGGGCTGGGTGGAGCTTCGGGTGACCGGGGAGGGGGAGGAGTTTTTCAACCTCTGCGCCCGCCGGGGCCTGGGGTTCTGGGCGGCGCGGAAGGGGGCGGACGGGAGCTGGACCTGCCGGGTGTCCTTCCTCACCTGGCCAAAGGTACGGGCCCTGGCGGGGGCGGGGGCGTGGGAGCTGACCCTGCTGCGCCGGGGCGGTTTGCCGGGCCTGCTGTGGCGGCTGCGCTACCGCTGGGCGCTGCTGGCGGGGGCGCTGGTCTGCCTGGCGGCGGTGGGGGCGCTGAGCCGGGTGGTGCTGACCGTCCAGGTCTCCGGCAACCAGCGGGTGAGCACCGGGGTCATCCTGAGCCAACTGCGGGCCAGGGGGGTGCGGCCGGGGGCCTTCGGCCCCGGCCTGGACACCCGGCGGATCTGCCACCAGGTGATTTTGGAACTGCCGGAGATCTCCTGGATGTCCATCAACCTCCGGGGGACGGTGTGCGAGGTGCTGGTCCGGGAGGGCACCCCCCGGCCGGAGCTGGTGGAGGAGGACCGGCCGGCCCACATCGTGGCCAAATACCCCGGCATCATCACCGCCATCCACACCACCCGCGGCCAACAGCTGGTGGAGCGGGGGGACACCGTGGCCGCCGGGGACACCCTCATCGGCAGCTGGGTGGACTTTGTGGAGCCGCTGTACTACGACGGGGACATGGGCGGGATGCTGGTCCGGGCGGGGGGCCGGGTCCGGGCCAGGACCTGGCACACCCTGCGGGCCGCCATCCCCCTGTCCGGGGAGGAGAAGGTCCTCACCGGCCGGGAGAAGACCCGCTGGACCCTGGAGCTTTTCGGCCGGGAGGTAAAATTTTCTCAAAAGGGTGGAATTCCCTATGAGAGGTATGATAAAATACTCACATATCACACCGCCCCCTTCCACCTGCCCATCGCCCTGCGGGGGGAGACCTGCCGGGAGTACGAGACGCGGACCCGGCCGGTGGACCCCCAGCGGGCGGTCCGGGCCCTGAAGGGGGAGCTGGAGGAGCGCCTGGCCGCGCTCTGCCCGCCCTCGGAGGTCCGGCGGGTGGACTACCGCGCCGAGGAGCGGGACGGACTGCTGACCGTCACCCTCCTGGCCGAGTGCGAGCAGGACATCGGCGTGACGGTGGAGGACGGGCCCTAGCCCCCGCGGGCGGCGGCCGAGAAGGAGATAGAACGTGCCATGATCGAACAGAGCATCAGCGTAGAGCGGATGGAGGAGGCGGTGAACCTCTTCGGCTCCTTTGACGAGAACATCCGCATCCTGGAGGAGAGCCTGGGGGTCAGCGTGATCTCCCGGGACGGGGAGGTGAAGGTGGCCGGGGAGGCGGAGGACGTGCTCCTGGCCACCAAGGCCATCCAGGGCCTGCTGGCCCTGTCCGCCAGGGGAGAGGCCATCAACGAGCAGACGGTGCGCTATGTGCTGGAGCTGGTCCGGGCCGGGGCGGAGGACAAGATCGGCGAGATCGCCGCCGACGTCCTGTGCGTCACCGCCAAGGGCAAGCCCATCAAGGCCAAGACCATCGGCCAGAAAAAGTATGTGGAGGCCATCGCCAAAAACGCCGTCACCCTGGGGGTGGGCCCCGCCGGCACCGGAAAGACCTACCTGGCGGTGGCCGCGGCGGTGGCCGCCTTCCGGGACAAGCAGGTCAACCGCATCATCCTCACCCGTCCCGCCGTGGAGGCCGGGGAGAGGCTGGGCTTTTTGCCCGGTGACCTCCAGAGCAAGGTGGACCCCTACCTCCGGCCCCTCTACGACGCGCTGTTTGAGATGCTGGGACCGGAGACCTACCAGAAATACCTGGAGCGGGGCAACATCGAGGTGGCCCCCCTGGCCTATATGCGGGGCCGCACCCTGGACGACAGCTTTATCATCCTGGACGAGGCCCAGAACACCTCCCGGGAGCAGATGAAGATGTTCCTCACCCGGATGGGCTTTGGCAGTAAGATCGTCATCACCGGCGACGTGACCCAGATCGACCTGCCGGTGGACAAGCAGTCGGGGCTGAAGGAGGCCATGCGGGTGCTCAAGGGGGTGGAGGACATCGCCATCTGCCGGCTCACCGGCAGCGACGTGGTCCGCCACGTCATCGTCCAGCGGATCATCGCCGCCTACGAGGCGGACGAGAAGCGCCGGGCCGGCCCCGGCCGGAAGGAGGGAAGAAAATGACCAAGATCCTCATCGGTCTGGCCCTGATCTTCGCCGCGGTCAACATCCACGGCATCAACTACACCCCCGCCTGGGTGGGGTATGTGCTCATCTTCCTGGGCCTGCGGGAGAGCTGGAGCGCGCCCTCCCTGTCCGGCAGCCGGGCCGTGGCCCTGGGCGCGGCGGCGGTGAGCGGGGCGCTGTGGGTGGCCGGCCTGCTGGGCTACGGGACCCGCGTCCCGGTGGGGGAGGCCCTCCAGGTCTGGATGACCTACCGCCTTCTGCGCTGGTGCGAGGAGCGGGAGAACTGGGACTGGGGCTACCGCGTCCAGCGCCTGCGCCAGGCGTGGTACGCCCTGGCGGGGGCCAACGTGGCCGCCTTTGTGCTGGGCCTGGCCAACCCCATGCTGTGGCTGGTGTGGGCCCTGGTCGCCCTGGTGGCGGGGGTCTATTACATCTACACGCTCTACCGCCTGTCCCGCATGGGCTGAGGTCGCGGGACCGCGCCGCCGGGAGGAGGGACCGGGATGAGACATAAGGTCATCTTTTCCGCCGAGGGGTCGGGGGCCGGGGGCGGCCTGGCGCCCTTTGTGCGCCGATGCGTCCGCGCCGCCCTGGCGGCGGAGGGGGTGGACGTGGCCTGCGAGGTCAACGTCCGCCTCACCGACGACCGGGAGATCCGGGCGGTGAACCGGCGGATGCGGGGGGTGGACGCGGCCACCGACGTGCTGAGCTTCCCCATGTTCCCGCTGTCGCCGGGGGAGAAGCCCCCCGCGGAGGAGGCGGACCCGGCCACCGGCCTGGTGCCCCTGGGGGACATGATGATCTCCTGGCCCCATGTGGTCGCCCAGGCCCAGGAGTACGGCCACTCCCAGCGCCGGGAGCTGGCCTACCTCACCGTGCACTCCGTCCTGCACCTGCTGGGCTACGACCACCTGGACGAGGGGCCCCAAAAGGCCCGGATGCGGGCCAGGGAGGAGGCCATCCTGGCGGAGCTGGACCTGCCCAGGTAGCGCCGGGCGGCCGGACCTGTCAGCGGCCGGAGCGGGGGCGGAGCTTGCTCGCCCGGCCGGATGGAATGGAATTATGGTAACGATATTCTGTAAACATATCGCGAGGAAATTACAAGGAATAGAGAGCAATTCTGTTGAAGCGGTCAGTTGATTTTACAGTTATGTAAACCAAATATTATGTAAACTTAGCCGGCTAGTCGGCCGGGGCGGGCGCGCCGGGGGAGGAAGAGCTATGGACAACAAAAAATCGGGCATCGTCACCATCTGCGGCCGGCCCAACGTGGGCAAGTCCACCCTGACCAACGCCCTGGTGGGGGAGAAGATCGCCATCGTCTCCCCCAAGCCCCAGACCACCCGCAACCGGGTCACCGGGGTGGTGAACGCGCCCTGGGGCCAGATGGTCCTGCTGGACACGCCGGGGCTCCACCGGGCCCGGTCCAAGCTGGACGAGTACATGACCCAGGTGGTCCGCCACAGCGTGGCGGACGTGGACGGGGTGTTCCTGCTGGTGGAGCCGGTGGGGGGGCCGGGGGAGCCGGAGACCCAGCTGGCCGCCCGTATCGCCGAGCTGAAGCTCCCGGCCTGCCTGGTCATCAACAAGATCGACACCGTCCGCAAGGAGGAGCTGCTGGCGGTGATGGCGGCCTACGCCCCGCTCCACGCCTGGGACGCGGTGATCCCCGTCTCCGCCCGGACGGGGGAGGGGCTGGAGGAGCTGCTGGAGCAGGCCCGGAGGTGGCTCCCCGTGGGCCCGGCCCTCTTTCCCGAGGGGGTGACCACCGACCAGCCTGAGCGCCAGGTCTGCGCGGAGATCCTGCGGGAGAAGCTGCTGCTGTGCCTGGACAAGGAGGTCCCCCACGGCACGGCGGTGGAGCTGACCCGCTTCCTCCAGCGGGACCGGGACGACGTGATCGAGGCGGAGGCCACCATCTACTGCGAGAAGGAGAGCCACAAGGGCATCATCATCGGCAAGGGCGGGGCCATGCTGAAGCGGATCTCCACCATGGCCCGCCAGGATATGGAGCGGTTTATGGGGGAGAAGGTCTATCTGCGGGCCTGGGTGAAGGTGAAGGAGAACTGGCGCGCCAGCGACGTGCAGGTGCGCAACTTTGGCTACCGGGAGGAATAGCGGTGCATATCGTCACCCGCGGCATCGTCCTGCGGGAAACCCAGTACAAAGAGAGCGACAAGCTCCTGACCGTCCTGGCCCAGGGCCAGGGCAAGGCCACGCTGAAGGCCAGGGGCTGTCGACGGAAGAACAGCCCCCTGGCCGCCGGGAGCCAGCTGCTGGTCTACTCGGAGATGACCTGGTTCTCCTACCAGGACCGCTGGACCCTCCAGGAGGCGTCCACCCTCCAGGAGTTCCGCCGGGTGCGCCAGGACCTGGTCCGCCTGGCCCTGGGGTCCTACTTCGCCGAGGTGTGCGAGGCGGTGGCGGTGGAGGGGGAGGAGAACCAGCCCCTGCTGTCCCTGCTGTTGAACAGCCTCTACGCCATGGACCAGCTGGACAAGCCCCTGGACCTGATCCAGGCGGCCTTCGACCTGCGGTGCATGGTCCTGGCCGGATACGCCCCTCTGCTGGACGGCTGCGCGGTGTGTGGCCGGGAGCCGGAGGAGCCCCGGCTGAACCTGGAGGCGGGGGTGCTGTGCTGTCGGGACTGCCAGGCCGGGACGGGGCCGGGGCGGATCGAGGCGCTGACGGGGGAGATGCTGGCCGCGGCCCGGCACATCGCCTGGGGCGACCCCAAGCGGCTGTTCTCCTTCCGCCTGCCCCCAGACCAGTTGGCCTCCTTCGCCGCCCTCACCGCCGCCTACCTCTCCGGCCGGCTGGAGCGGGAGCCCAGGACCCTGTCCTTCTACCGGAGCCTGGCGCGGTGGACGCCGCGGCCCCCCGTGGCGGGCGCTTGACAGGAGCGGCCCGGTGGGGTATGATGCAAAAGACGGCGGGGGCGGACGGTCCCGGCCCCACCGCCGGTTTTTGGCAGATTCTTTTCAGAAAGGAAGGGAAAAGCTATGGTCACGCCTACCCCGCCGCCCAAACGGGTCGCCCCGGTGACCGACGACCACGGCCAGCCGGTTTCGCCCTATCCCCGCCGGAGGGGGACGCCGCCCCAGCGGCGCGCGCCCAACCCGTTGCCGTGGCTGATCTTCGCGGCGCTGGTCCTGGTGGTCCTGCCCTCGGCGCTGTTCTCCGCCGGGTCAAATTCTGAGGTGAGATGGGAGGCTTTGCTCATGCCGTTTCTCATTGTGTGTGTGCTGATCGTGCTGTTGGTGGTCCTCTTCACCAACATCCGGGTGGTGCCCCAGGCCAACGCCTACGTCATCGAGCGGCTGGGGAAGTTCAAGGGGGTGTGGGCCGCGGGCCTGCACATCAAGATCCCTTTCATCGACCGCATCGCCAACAAGGTCCTGCTGAAGGAGCAGGTGCTGGACTTTGAACCCCAGAGCGTCATCACCAAGGACAACGTCTCCATGAAGATCGACACGGTGGTGTATCTCTATGTGGTTAACCCGGAGCTCTACACCTACGGCGTGTCCAACCCGCTGGCGGCCATCGAGAACCTCACCGCCACCACCCTGCGGAACATGATCGGCGAGCTGACCCTGGACGACACCCTCACCAGCCGGGACACCGTCAACGGCCAGATGCAGGTCACCCTGGACGTGGCCACCGACCCCTGGGGGATCAAGGTCACCCGCGTGGAGCTGAAGAACATCATCCCGCCCCGGGACATCCAGGAGGCCATGGAGAAGCAGATGCGGGCCGAGCGGGAGAAGCGGGAGGCCATCCTGCGCGCCGAGGGCACCAAGGAGGCCCGGATCCTGGAGGCCGCCGGTGTGAAGGAGGCGGTGATCCTGGAGGCGGAGGCCGCCAAGCAGAAGATGATCCTGGAGGCGGAGGCGGAGAAGGCCGCCGCCATCGCCCGGGCGGAGGGCCACGCCAAGGCCATCCGGGAGGTGAAAGCCGCCGAGGCCGACGGCATCGCCCTGGTCCGGGAGGCCGGGGCGGACGACGCGGTGGTCCGGCTCAAGAGCCTGGACGCCCTCCAGGAGATGGCCAAGGGCAGGGCTACCACCATCGTGGTCCCCTCCGACATCGCCGGTCTGGCCGGGACTCTGACCGCCCTGAAGGGCACCCTGGAGGCCCAGGGCAAGCCCCAGGAGGAGAAGGGGAAGTAACCGCCCAAAGACGAGACGTAGCGGGCCGTGGGCCCGTCCGCGCGAAAGGCCCCCCGCCTCGTGGCGGGGGGCCTTTCAGCTTGTCAAAAAAGCCTCGCGGAGTTTGCCGTCCGCGGACGGCAAATAAGATCCGATCATTTTCCGCCGCGGCGTGTACGTGGCGGAAAATACATCTCAGGCTGAGAGTGCGCGAGCCGGGGACATTTGGCCCCGGCGAGCGCGCGGGTCAGCCTGCATCCTACCCAAACGGAAGCCCAGCGAAGCGGGTTCCGTTTGGAAGGCTGTCAAAAAGCAAAGTTTTTTGACAGCCTCAAAAGGCCCCCCGCCACGAGGCGGGGGGCCTTGTCGTTTCAGGGCAGGTCGCCGCTCAGGGCTGGGCGGCGGGCCAGGCCAGGGCCTGGCTCAGGGGGGCCTGTTTGCCGCTCAGCCAGAAGAGCTTGACCTGGCCGTCCGCGGCGGGGAGTTGGACGGTGGACGCGGCCGGGGTGAGGAGCTTGACGCCGGCGAAGGCGCCGTCCGCTGTGTAGGCGGCAGCCCAGACGGTGTCCTCCGCCTCCATCTCCAGGACGGACAGGGACCCGTCCGCCCGGTAGAAGCAGTAGAGGCTCCGGCCGCCGTCCAGCGCCGTCAGGCCGCCGCGCTGGGCCACGTCGGGATCGGCGGTGACGGTGACGGGGACGGTCTTGGTGACGGTCACGCTGTCCGAGGGGTGGTTGACCTTGTCGGGGTGGGCGTACACCGCGGTGACGGTGGCGGAGGTGGCCCCGGCGCTGAGGCCGGTGACGGCGGCGCCCTTACCGTGGGCGATCTGGTCCCCCTCCGTCAGGGTGACGGAGACGCTCTGGGCGTCCTTCGCGGTCACGGCGAGAGTCTTGCCCTCCTTCACCGTCAGGGCCTGGAGGTCGTCGCCCGGCTCGGCGGTATAGGTCAGCTCGGTGGGCTGGAACTTGGTCCGGTCGTTGAGCTTGCCGTAGATGACGCCGCCCGCGGCGTCCAGGTCGGCGCCGTCCAGTTCCACCACCGCGCTGCCGGTGGTCTCGGTCACGGCGTAGGGATCGCTGACCGGGTCGGTGAGGCCGCCGTCGGCGTCCTTCTTGTAGAACTGGAGCACCTCGCCGGGCTTCAGGCCGCTGGCCGCCAGGTCCACCAGGGCGTAGCTGACGTAGCTCTCAGGCAGGCTGTAAACGGTGGCGTGGATGGAGCGGGTGTCGTCCAGGAGGGGGACGGTCACCTCGCCGCCGTTGACGGAGTAGTTGCTGTCCTCGGGCTGGAAGACGTAGTGGTACGTCTGGCCCTCCACCACCACGGTGTCGCTGGGCTCCGCCCAGGTGAAGGCGCCGGCCAGGGGCTTGCCGTCCACGTCGGTGGGGGAGGAGAGGGTGACCTGGGCCAGGGTGGAGCCCTCCGCCACGGCCTGGGCGGTCACCTTGTCCACATTGGGCTTGGCGGGGGCGATGACCAGCTCGCCCGGTACCGTCTTGGCCGCGTAATCGGCGGTCTCGGTGGTGTCCACCTGGACGGTATAGGTCCCGGCCTCCACCGGCGGATCGGTGCGGAACTCGCTGTCGGCGGCCTTATACTGGACGGCGTACCGGGGCAGGGGCTCCACGCCCTCCTCGCCCTCCAGCGTCACGGTGACGGCGTGGGGCTTTCCGTCGTAGGTGGCCTGGGTGCCGCCCAGGGTGACCGTCACCACCGCCTTTTCCCGCAGGGTCACCGAGGCGGTGCCGGCGGCGGTGTCGTAGTTGCCCGCGTCCTTTCCGGAGGCGGTGAAGGTCCAGGCCAGGCCGTCCTTCACCTCGCCGTCCGTGCCGGTCAGGGTCTGCTCGCCGTCATCCCAGGTCAGGTCGCCCTCCACCGTCATGTTGGGGTTATACTTGTTGTGGAAGGTCCCGTGGAGGACGGAGGTGGAGAGGGCGTTGCCGATCTTCACATCCCCGGCGGTGACCGCGCTGTCCGGCTCCGGGGTGGAGGGTTTGACCGTCAGCTTGACCTCCGGGTTGCCGATGGTCACGGAGTAGTTGCTCACCGTGTCGCTCTGGGGCACCACCTGGAAGGCGTGGTCGCCGGCGGCGGCCGGCTCGTCCATGCCGGGGCTGTAAAGGGCGATGTGGAGGGCGCTCTTGCCGTCGCCGTTCAGCGTCTGGCCCTCCGCCAGGTCGAAGTCCTCGTCGGTGAGCTGCCGCAGCTGGCCGAAGAACTTTTCGATGCCGGAGTGGACGGTGATCTGGACCGGCTTGGGGGTGATGTTGCCGGTGGTGTGGTGGTTCTGGGTGATGGTGTAGTTGGGGTTGTCCAGCACCGCGCCGGTGATGTTGACGCTCTTCCTCTGGCCCACGTTGGCGTCGGCGAAGTGGGCGGTGTAGGAGGCCAGGTTCGCCGAGTCGTTGGAGAGCAGGTTGGACCGGGAGGCGAGGGACACCGTGGCGTTGGTGGCGCCGTCATATTCCTTGTCGACGCAGCGGAAGGAGACGACCAGCCGCCTGGGCTCGATGGTCAGGGTGGTGGTGCCGGTGGAGACGGCGAAGGTGTCGGTGGCCGCGGTCTGGGCGGTGACGGTGTAGACTCCGGCGTCCTTCGGGGGCTCGGTGGTGGCGGGGCCCTCGGCGCCGTGCTTCAGGTACTGGACGGTGATGGCGCCGATCTCGCCCTCCAGGTCGGGGTGGGCCTTCTCGGCGGTGAAGGCCACGGCGTGGGGGTTGCCGTCATAGGTCACCACCGGGTCCGGGGTCTTGGGGGTGAGGATGGCGGAGTGCTTGTCGGTGACCTCCACGGTGGCGGTGCCGGTGTAGGTCTGGTAGTTGACCTCATCGCCGTTGTTGGGGGTGAAGGTATAGGAGATGCCGGGGTGGGTGCCCGTCTCCTCCCACGTCTGCTCCCCGTTCTCCCAGGCCAGGGTGCCGCTGACGGGGGCGCTGCTGTGGGGGTTGGAGAAGGTGATGCCGGGGAGGATGTCGGAGAGCTCGTGGCCCACCATGATGGTGACGGTGGGGTTTTCCACGCTGGGCACGGGGGTGGCCTGCTTCACCTTGATGGTGGCGGTGCTGCCGGTCTGGACGCTGTACGCGCCGGTGCCGCTGTGGACCGAGATGTTGTACGGCTCCTCCCGCACGGCGGCGGGGGCGAAGGCCCCCAGACTGTCCAGGATCAGGTCCAGCTCGCCCACCTCAGGGGCGGAGCCCTTGCCATCCGGGTAGAGCCAGGAGACCGACACGCCGCCCTGGTCCTGGAGCTTTCTCAGCATGGCCTGGGTGGTCCACGCCTCGCCGTACTCCTTCTCCAGCTCCCCGGACAGGGTCACCCGCACCCCCGCCGGGGTCACCGTGAGGGACGCGCTCAGCTGGAAGGAGGCGACGGCCTTGTCGGGGCGGATCCACCACTGGGTGGAGTAGGAGCCCGGGGCAAGCCCCTGGGCGGCGCAGACCTTGAAGGTGACGCTCTTGCCGCCGGGGATGGTGATGTTGGTTCTGCCGGATTCATAGAAGGCGCCGCCATCCGCGGCCTCCGCGCTGTCGGCCACCCCCTCGATGGTCAGCGCGAAGGCGCTGTTCAGCTTGGGGGCCAGGATGCGCAGGGGCATGGTGCCGGTGTTGTTGTAGGCGAAGGAGACCACCTCCGGGGTGCCGGCGTAGCCCTGCTCCAGCTCCTTGGAGTAGGTATTGCCCATGGCGTTTTTCCCGTCCACGGTGAAGGTGGCGGAGTAGACCCGCTTCTGGCCGTACTGGGCGTACAGGGTGAGCCCTTGGCCCCCCAGCTTGTCCAGACGGGTCAGCAGCTCCTCCTCAGAGGGCTCCCGGTCCCCGTAGTCCTGCTGGATGGTCCAGCCCAGGAAGGCCTCCTTGCCCTCCGGAGGGGTGAGCTTCAGGTTGGCCAGGTTGAAGAGGAACTCCAGGTCCTCTCCGTAGGCGACAAAGGAGCCGTCGCCCTGCTTTTGGCCGCCGTTCATCACATCGCCGGGCGCAAATTCCTTGCTGAACTCCGGCACGGCCTCCAGGGTGCCCCCGTTGGGCTGGAAGGTGACCTTGTTGAGCTCGACGGAGGCGGAGCCCACCAGATGGCCGGCGTCCACATGGCCCTTATCGTAGATCTTGATCGCGCAGTCGCCGATGGCAAGGTCGTCAAAGGGGACCGTCCACCTGGCGGAGGTCCGGCCCTCCACCGGGCGGAGCTGGTCCGCGGTGACGGTGGTCGCCTCAGGCTTGCCCGCGCACTGATAGGTAAAGTCGTACTTGGTCTGCCAATCCTTGTCATTGAGGTAGACCACCATGGCGTTGGCGCAGCCGTAGGACAGGGTGCCCTCCGACTTGCTGGCCACCGCCTGGAAGGCGGCGTTGTAGGTGGCCGGTTCCGCCGCCGTCGCCACCGGCAGCAGGGTCAGCGTCAGGGCCAGGACCAACAGCGCCGACAAGAGCTTTTTCTTCATCCCGATCTCTCCTTTTCCCGATACTCGGCGGGGTCTTCCCGGCGGCCCCCGCCCCTTTCGCGCCAGTCCGTCTGGAAAAAACCGGCGGTCGGTCGGACCGCCGGCCGGACCACGCCGACGCGCGTATATACATCTTCAGTATCGCATAAACCCCGTCCTCTGTCAAGGTCGCAAAACCGACAAAAAACCGCCTGTCGGGACGGGAAAAAAAGGGTGGAAATTTTGCCGGGGATGGTATATACTGTTCGGGACTGATTCCGCGACATCTTGAAGGAGGGTCCCAGATGGATACCAGCGTTACCAAGGACATCAAGTACATCGGGGTCAACGACCACGAGGTGGACCTGTTCGAGGGGCAGTACGCCGTGCCCAACGGCATGGCCTACAACTCCTACCTGATCCTGGACGACAAGACGGTGGTCATCGACACGGTGGACCGCCGCTTCACCCACCAGTGGCTGGACAACGTGGCGGCGGCCCTGGGGGGGCGGAAGCCGGACTACCTGCTCATCCAGCACATGGAGCCCGACCACGCCGGGAGCATCACCAGCTTCACCCAGGTCTACCCCGACGCCACGGTGGTGGCCTCCGCCAAGGCCTTCGCCATGATGGGCCAGTTCTTCGGCGACGACTACGCCCACCGCCGGGTGGTGGTGGGGGAGGGGGACACCCTCGCCCTGGGCCGCCACACCCTCACCTTCGTCACCGCCCCCATGGTCCACTGGCCGGAGGTCATCGTCACCTACGACGCCCAGGACAAGGTCCTCTTCTCCGCCGACGGCTTCGGCAAGTTCGGCGCGCTGGACGTGGAGGAGGAGTGGGACTGCGAGGCCCGGCGGTACTACTTCGGCATCGTGGGCAAGTACGGCGACCAGGTCCAGCGGCTGCTGAAGAAGGCCGCGGGGCTGGACATTCAGATCATCTGCCCCACCCACGGCCCGGTGCTGCGGGAGGACCTGGGCCACTACCTGGGGCTCTACGACACCTGGTCCTCCTACCAGGCGGAGTCGGAGGGGATCCTGATCGCCTACACCTCGGTCTACGGCCACACCCAGGAGGCGGTGCGCCTGCTGGAGAGCCGCCTGAAGGCCAAGGGCTGCCCCAAGGTGGTGGTCACCGACCTGGCCCGGGACGACATGGCCGAGGCGGTGGAGGACGCCTTCCGCTACAACAAGCTGGTGCTGGCCACCACCACCTACAACGCCGGGGTCTTCCCCTTCATGCGGACCTTCCTGGACCACCTCATCGAGCGCAACTACCAAAACCGCACCGTGGCCCTGGTGGAGAACGGCTCCTGGGCCCCCCAGGCCGCCAAGGTGATGCGCACCGCCCTGGAGGGGTGCAAAAACCTGACCTTCGCCGCCCACGGCGTCCGGCTGATGTCCGCCCTCAGCGACGAAAGCCGCGCCCAGATCGAGGCCCTGGCCGACGAGCTGTGCCGGGACTACCTGGCCCAGCGGGAGGAGACCGCCAACAAAAACGACATGACCGCCCTGTTTAAGATCGGCTACGGCCTCTATGTGGTCACCTGCAACGACGGGACCAAGGACAACGGCCTCATCGTCAACACCGTCTCCCAGCTCACCGACAACCCCTTCCGGGTGGCGGTGAACATCAACAAATCCAACTACTCCCACCACATCATCCGGCAGACCGGCCTTCTCAACGTGAACTGCCTGAGCGTGGACGCGCCCTTCCAAGTCTTCCAGACCTTCGGCTTCCAGAGCGGCCGGACCGCGGACAAGTTCGCCGGGTGGGAGACCCTCCGCGCCGACAACGGCCTGGTGTTCCTGCCCCGGTATATCAACGCCTTCTTCTCCTTGAAGGTGGAGGACTATGTGGACCTGGGCACCCACGGGATGTTTATCTGCTCGGTCACCGAGGCGCGGGTGATCTCCGAGGCGGAGACCATGACCTACACCTACTACCAAAAGCACGTCAAGCCCAAGCCGGAGACGGCAGGGAAGAAGGGCTTCGTGTGCAAGGTGTGCGGCTACGTCTACGAAGGGGACGAGCTGCCCGAGGACTTCGTCTGCCCCCTGTGCAAGCACGGCGCGGCGGATTTTGAGCCCATCGGCTGACCGGCGGCATTCCCACTTGACAGAAAACCGGAAGATATAGTAAAATATAGGTATGGAATGTCCGGCTTTATGGCATGGGGTTTCCCGGCTGAAAAGGAGGAATCGACAATGAAAAAACGGATCATGTCCCTGTCCTTGACCATTGCCATGGCGCTGTCCCTGCTGCCCGCGGCGGCCCTGGCCGCCCAGGGCGCGACCCCTGACTTTTCCAACTGGAGCAAAGTCTGGCAGTACGTCTGCCGCGCCGACCGGGACGCCGACGGCGTGAGCGTCTACGACGAGAACGGCGACCGGGTGGATCAGGCCGCCCCGGAGGGCTCCCAGACCGGGGAGAACATCCGGGAGATCGCCGGCGCGTTGCGCTACGACCTGGGCTCGGTCGCCAAGGAGGACCTGGGCGGCGCGGCCCTCACCCTGACCTTTGAGAACACGGCGGAGGCGGGCTCCGACCTGCCCGCCCACCAGTCCCACCAGGCGGACTGGGGCAAGGTCTTTGTCACCGCCAGCGACGAGACCGCCCACTTCACCCTCTCCTGGGACAACGCCAACGGCAGCGGCCGGTACGGCGACCTCCCGGAGCGGGGGGACAGCTGCGCGGTGACCATCGCCCCCAAGCCGGACCTCGCCGCCCGCGACTACACCGACTGGATCGTCTTCATGGAGCAGTACAGCCGCGTGGGCTGGACGGTCCAGGTCTCCGTCACCGTGGCCCGGGGGGAGAAGACCATCCGCCTGACCCCGGAGATCGTCAAGCCCTACGGCCAGATCCTGCGCCCCGACCAGGTGCGCTATACCGAGGTGGACGGGGAGGGGACCGGCACCCTGGCCCAGCTGGGGGTGCCCCTGACCGGGCTGGACGGCGTGGCCGCCGACGCCCCGGTGGGGAGCTACACCCTGTCCTTCCCTGAGCCGGTGGCCGCCGACGACTGCGACGTGACCGTCCAGGGCTCCGCCCAGCTGCGGGTGGAGAAGGCCACCCCCCAGCTCTCCAGCGTCAGCGTCGCCAAGACCGGCGACGGCGACACCCTGGAGAACTACACGTTGAACGGAAATTATGTAAACCCCTATGACCGGGAGCCGGTGGCGGGGGAGTTCGCCTGGGTGGAGCCGGAGTCCCCGGTGGAGGACAACGCGCTCTACGCCTACACCTTCACCCCCTCCGACGGCAACCATGAGGCCGTGGGCGGCACCGTCCGGGTCCGGACCACCGCCTCCGGCCTGCCCGCCGTGCCCGGCCAGACCGGCTCGACCTGCCCGGTGGTCATCACCGTGGACGAGGCCAGCCGCACCCAGGAGTACGCGGGCCGGGGCGTGGGCCGGGCGATCCGGTACAGCGCGGAGGTCCCCGCCAACGTGGCCAATCAGATCGGCGTGTGGTATCGCGGCGACAGCGGCTGGAGCCAGAGCGCGCCCAGCGAGGCCGGGACCTATCCGGTGGAGCTCCGCTTCGGCGGGTACTTCGACGGCGTCACCGCCACCTACTACTCCGCCGTGACGGTCAGCACCACCCTCACCATCGAGCCCAAGCCGGTGAACCCGTCCTTCTCGGTGTACTCCCACGCCTATAACGGCGAGACCGGCGTGCAGATCGCCAGCTTCGGCTTCCGCCAGGTGGGCCTGGCCCTGGTGGACGACGACACCGGCGCCGCCATCACCACCGGCAGCGCCCAGCGTTCCGCGGGCGCCGCGGAGCGCAGATACAGATACACCGGCAAAAAGCCCTTCGCCAGGTCCCCTATCAGCGTGAAT